>NZ_JAYMDY010000024.1:0-37177 GCF_037027245.1 Pseudoalteromonas sp. CH_XMU1449-3 | reverse complement strand
CGACTTGAAAAACATTTTTTGCCAAGTCGATGCTAATTAGGTTAAATTTTGACATGTATGGATTCCTTATTGGTAAAAGTAAATGTTCAATCTCTTTATACCGTACTCACCCTATTTGGGGGAGGAGTCCATACATCTCCTGCATCGTAGGCGTCACGCTTGCTTAGCGCGCCTTACATTCAACACCTATCTGAAGGGGGAATGTATTGCGATCAAACAACACAGTTCGGCTCAAAACTGACAGCTGAAAGCTGACGGCTTTTAGAATTGAAAACAGGTATTGAAGATAAAACTAAATCTTGAAATCTAAAGTAGAAAATAAAAGAATTTACAAAGGGGGAAAAGTGGGGCGACTGATGGGGCTTGAACCCACGACAACCGGAATCACAATCCGGGGCTCTACCAACTGAGCTACAGCCGCCACTGAGATACACCTCGTTTGGTGTGGCGCGCATATTACATAATTAAGGTTGGCTTGTGAAGCCCTAAATTGAAAAAAGTAGAAAAAACTTATTTACCTCAGAAAATTCAGAAAACCATCACTGGTCAGCTCGCGTTCAGTTTCGCAGATTAGACTTGCGACTTTTGTAATTGAGCAAATACTCATTTCGTAGTTTTATGCGTAATTTAATGATTTTTTAACCAAAGATCATATATAATTTGTACAGCGTGACGCTACAAATGAACTTCAGGAGAGAACATGGATACAATAATGAACTGGATCAACGAGAATTCAGGTTTAATCATACATTACGCCGTTCAGGCGGTTCTAGCGCTAATCATTTTCTTTATCGGTGGTCGCATCGCTAAATTCTGCGAAGGCTTAACTGAAAAAGCATTTGATAAAAAGAAAGTCGATAAAGCTGTAGGTTCATTTGTTGCTAGTATTGTCTATGCAATTGTATTTGCTGCAACAATCTTAATGGCACTATCTCAATTAGGTATTGAAACTACTTCATTCATTGCTATTTTAGGTGCGGCTGGTTTAGCAGTAGGTTTAGCACTTCAAGGTTCACTATCTAACTTTGCATCAGGTGTTTTAATCATCTTACTTCGTCCTTTCAAATCAGGTGACTATGTAGAAGCAGGTGGTAAAGCGGGTACAGTTAAGAAAATCGAAATTTTCTCTACAGAATTACGTACACCAGATAACAAAGTAATTATCATGCCTAACTCATCAATTATGGGCAGCCCAATTACAAACTTCTCTCGTGAATCAACTCGTCGTATCGATTTAGTAATCGGTGTTGGTTACGATGCAGATCTTAAAGAAGCAAAAGCAGTTCTTAAATCAGTTTTAGATAAAGAAGAGCGCTTATTAAAAGACCCAGCATACACAGTAGCGGTATCTGAGCTTGCAGATTCAAGCGTAAACTTTGTGGTTCGCCCTTGGGTTAACTCAGCTGATTACTGGCCAACGTATTTCGATTTAATGGAAAACATTAAGATCGCATTAGACGATGCCAACATCACAATCCCATTCCCGCAAATGGATGTTCATTTGCACAAAGAAGACTAATAAGTCTAACGTACAAGTAGTAAAGGTTATTTTTTAATGAAATTAAAAGCATTATCAATTCTAGTTGCAGCAAGCGCTGCAACTAGCGCATTCGCAGCAGATGAAACCAAAACTTGGGATGTAACCAGTGAATTAGGTGCTATCGTAACAAGCGGTAACACTGAAACAACCACACTTAAAGGTGGTATCAAGGTATTACATAACCTAGAAAACTGGAATAACGAGTACAAGTTAGACGGCATCTACAAAGAAGATGAGATCGAAAACGACCAAGGCGTAAAAGAAACACAGCGTACCAACGAAAAGTACTCAATTTCAGCGCAAGGTAACTATAAATTAAACGAAAAGCACTCACACTTATTCATCTACGGTTCGCACGTATCTGATTATTTTGGTGCATACCGTAATGAATCAGTAATCTCAGCGGGTTACGGTTTACGTTTAATCGACCGCTCTGATATGTGGTTAAACGCAGAAATCGGTCCGGGTTATAAGTACTTCCAATATCCAGACGACAGCACTGAAGTTGATGACAACGGTGACTCACTTGCCGGTGAGCGCGAAGGTGAAGCAATCGCACTAGGTAAAGTAGATTACAACTGGCAGATTTCAGACAGTGCACGTTTTACTCAGTTAGTATCAGTTGAATATGGTGATACCAATACTAAAACACGTTCAGAGTCTGCAATCCTTGCTAAGATCAACGGTTCACTACAAATGAAAGTAGCTTACAACATCACTCACAACTCAGATGTTGCCGATGATAAAGAAAACACAGATACAGAAACGTCACTAACGCTAGTTTACAGTTTTTAACTAAATAAATCGTTTTGTTGACAATTTAATGACAAAAAGGGACGAAAGTCCCTTTTTTATTTCCCTGTATTTCAGGTAGAATAGACAATCTTTTTGACTGTAGAACTATGGATATCCCTACTTGTGATGTTATTTAAAAGACTCTTCATTACTTTTTTGCTGTTAACTTCCGCATCAGTATTGGCTTTTACTCCTACAGCCGCACAAATCGAACAATTTAAAAAGCTTCCTAGAGCGCAGCAAGAGGCACTAGCAAGGCAGTATGGTGTAGATTTATCGACGATTACAGGTAAGAAATCTTCAACCGACCAAATTGAACAAGAATCAACAATACAACCTCGTTTAGAACAAGAAAAAAAACAATTAACAGATGAAGAGCGCTTTGCTCCAAAAGTTGATGAGGTAAAGCCTTTTGGTTATGACTTGTTTGCTGGTGAGCCTACATCATTTATGCCAAGCGAAAATGCTGCCGTTCCTGATACCTACTTAATTGGTCGTGGAGATACACTTAACATCAACTTTTACGGTAAAGAAAGCGAGAGCTATGAAGTTGTTGTTGACCGCGAAGGGCGTATCAGCATTCCAAACTTAAGTCCTGTTCAAGTGGCGGGTCTGACTTTTGCAGAAGTCAAAGAGTTAATCAAAGCAAAAGTTGAACAAGAAGTAATTGGTATTAAAGCATTTGTTTCAGTAGGTAAACTTCGTAGCATTCGTGTGCTAGTGCTTGGTGAAGCGTACAAACCGGGTAGTTATTCTGTTTCATCACTGACAACAGTATCGCATGCACTATTTGTTAGTGGTGGGGTATCTGATATTGCTTCACTACGTAATATTCAAGTTAAACGTGCGGGTAAGGTTGTTGCAAACTTTGACTTGTATGATCTATTAATCAACGGTGATAGCAGCAACGATATTATTTTAAAGCCTGGCGATGTGGTGTTTATCCCATCAGTTGGCTCACAAGTCGCTGTTGAAGGGTTGGTAAAGCGTCCTGCTATTTTTGAGCTAAAAAAAGGTGAAACAGCAGCACAGTTATTAAAAATGGCGGGTGGTTTAAAGCCGCAAGCTTACGCTAAAAAAGCAATTGTTGAACGCTTCAATAACAATAATATGAAAGAAGTATTATCAATTGACTTTAGCGGTAATCAAATTAATTATACCCCTCGTGATGGCGATCGTATTCGTTTTAATCCAGTAAGCTTCCAATATCAAAACAGCATTAGTTTAATTGGTGCTGTTGCACGTCCGGGTCATTATCAGTGGCATCAAGGCAAGCATATCTCTGACGTTCTAACTTCAGTGCGTGGTGACTTGCTGCCTCAGGCTGACTTAGGGTACGGATTACTTGTTCGTGAAGTTAATGTAGCAGGCGATATTCAAGTTTTTCAATTTGATATAGCGCAAGCGATTGTTAAAGCTGCTGAGCATGATCTAGAGCTTAAAGCAAACGATAAGCTGTTTGTATTTAGCCGTTATCAAGAAAAGCAAGCTGAAGAAACTGCACTTGCAAATATGGCGCTTACAGAAGAGCAGCAAGAGCAGCAATATAAAGTTAAACAATGGCACAAGTACCAACAAAGAGAGTTTGAAAAATATATTGGTGTCACAGGTACTATAGAAGATTTAAAGTTAAATGAAGACAGTGCTAAATCGATTGCTGATATTGCTAAGCACAATTTAAATAAAGATAAAGAGTTGCTTGACCCAAAAGATTACGCAGTTTTCAGTCGGTTTAATCTATTAAAGCCAATTATCTCTAAACTAAAGCAACAGGCTTCAGTCGCTTTGGCTATGCAACTTGTAGAAATAAATGGCCATGTAACTTACCCAGGTGTATATCCGCTTACAGTTAATGGCGAAGTAAATGATTTGATAGCCGCCGCAGGTGGTTTGCTTGAGTCTGCTTATACCGAGCAAGCTGAAATAACCCGTGTAATGGATGGTGATGCGTCAAAGGTTAAACATATAAAGTTTAATTTACAAGCCGCATTGTTGGGTAGTAATGGTGAAAATATCGCACTACGTAGTAAAGATAGTATTAACATTTTCTCTATTCCTAACTGGCAAGAAAACGTAAAAGTAGAGCTGAAAGGTGAAGTTAAATTCCCAGGGATCTATACAATTCGTCGTGGCGAAACATTAAGCAACTTACTAGAACGTGCTGGCGGTTTTTCTGAATTTGCCGCGCCAAATGCAGCTATTTTCACTCGCGAAGCAATTCGCAAACAAGAACAACAGCAATTAGCAAAACTTTCGGAAGATTTGCGTCGTGACATTGCATCGAAAAGCTTTGAGAATTCTGTAAGTAGAAACAGCCTTTCATATGATGAAATGAACAAGTTATTGAACGATCTCGCGAGTGTAGAAGCCGTTGGTCGTTTAGTCATTGATTTACCACTTATCGTTGAAGATAAGCAAAGGCTTGTTCTGCAAAATGGTGATGCGCTTTATGTACCAAGTAAGCGTGATTCTATCAGTGTGATCGGTGAAGTTAACTACGCAACCTCACATCTATTCAAACAAGGCATTACGGTTGACGATTATATTGACCTCAGTGGTGGTCTAAAAGAGCGCGCAGCTGATGAACGTATCTATATCATCAAAGCTAATGGCTCAGTGAAAATCCCAAGTACAGGTAGCTGGTTTGCAGTAAATGACGCAAACACGCTTGAAGCAGGTGACACCATTGTTGTACCAATGAATGCAGATTACATGGACAATCTCACTCTGTGGAGCACTGCAACACAGATCGTTTATCAGTTAGGTGTAGCTGTTGCTGCTATAAGTAGTATTTAAAGGTTTAAGATGAATAACAACCCATATGAGCTTACGGTCGGAGACTTTATAGCGAGTATCATGAAAGATAAGTGGTTAATCCTATTTCTGACTACGGCTTTTTCGATCGTATTCTTAGTTTTGGCTTTATATTTACCAAATAAATATAAGTCTGATATTTTGCTGATGCCAGTAACTGAGCAAGAAAGTAACCTAGCAGGGTTAAGTTCTCAACTCGGAGGGCTAGCTTCTATGGCTGGTATTAACCTTGGTGATCAATCGAATAAAACGGACTTAGCAATAGCAACCTTAAAAAGTCGCACATTTCTAATGGAGTTTATAGCGGATACTGATATCAAGGTTGAGCTTTTAGCTGTAAGAAAGTGGGACGTTGTTACTGGTGGTTATACATATGATGAAGATGTTTATGACCCAAATACCAAACAATGGATTCGGGATGTTTCGCCTCCAAAGCAAGCTGAACCTAGTCTGTTAGAAGCCTACGTATATTTTGTAGAGAATCTTTTAGAAGTAGAAGAAGATAAAGAAACAGGGTTTGTAAGAGTTACTATTAAACATATTTCATCTGTGTTTGCTGAAGAAATGGTTAAGAAGTTGATCCAACGTCTAGACAATAAGTTGCGTCAAGATGCTGAAATTGAAGCTGAAAAAAGTATTGAATATCTTCAGGGAGCAATTTTAAAAGCAAAAAATGCTGATTTAAAGTCGTTGTTGTATACATTAGTAGAGCAAGAGTTTCAGAAAAAAATGCTTACTAATGTTAGAGAAACTTATGCATTTAAAGTTATTGATAATGCGGTGGTTGCTGAAGATAAATACTCACCAAAAAGAGCTCTTCTATGTATTTTTGGCTTTATTTTAGGGGTGTGTTTTAGTTTATTTATTGTGTTTATTAAAGCTTTAAAAAGACCGAAGGAACAAGAGTAATGTACTATTCTATTTTTGTTTCTTTACTATCCACCTATGTAAGTATTCTTCTTTTGAATTCACTTTCTAATAAGCTAGGCTTAATTGATAGGCCATGTAGTCGTAAGTTACATCAAGGAGAAGTACCGCTAGTTGGTGGTATATCCATATTCTTTGGTATTGCTGCTGCTTTTATTATTTGTTCTGAGTTACAGCAAATAAGTATTTTATTTCTTATTTCTTCAGCAGTTATTGTCTTTATTGGGGTATTAGATGATAAGTACGATTTAAGTGTTCGCTCACGTATTATAGGGCAGCTTTTGGTTAGTTCTTTACTAATATTTGGATTGGGCGATTACATAAGTGATCTTGGGAACCTATTTTTGTTAGGTAATATCGATATTGGTAAGTTTGGAATCACTTTTACATTTATAGCTATATTAGCTGCGATAAATGCATACAACATGATCGATGGTATAGATGGGTTACTTGGTGGATTAGCTATTGTTTCTTTTACTGGAATTGCATTTTTAGGGATTAGCTCACATCATTTTTCTAGTTACTTGTCTGTCATTTTTATAACTGCATTAATTCCATTTTTTTTGGCAAATTTAGGCATATCACCTTTTAAAAAAGTGAAGATCTTTATGGGGGATGCTGGTTCTATGTTAATTGGGTTGGCTGTTATATGGGCCTTAGTTTATGGTTCACAAGTGACAGCAATTGGTGAACCAATATTTAGGCCTATATTTGCTCTTTATGTGGTAGCGATCCCTTTAATGGATATGATTGCAATTATGTTTAGAAGGCTCAGTAAGGGACAATCGCCTTTTAAACCAGACCGTGACCATATTCATCATATTTTCATGCGGTCGGGGTTTAGTTCCAAACAAGCGTTAGCGTTTATTGTTTCTTCGGCTTTATTGATATTATCAATAGGTATCTATGGTGAACTAAATCAAATAAAAGAACTATATCTATTATTAATAATTATAAGTTTGTTTGTTATTTATATTTTTGCAATTAAACATGCTTGGAAAGTAACTAAAATTTTTAAGGGCATTCTGAAGGGGATTAGACAGTGGAAATTTTAAACCTGATTGGTCGTAAAAAAGTGTTATTCAGTGAAGATGTAAAGAACGCTGAAGAAATCCTGAAAAAAGAAGTGTCAAGTTCACGTTTCCTTGTCCTAGGTGGAGCTGGTTCTATTGGACAAGCTGTCACAAAAGAAATCTTTAAGCGTAACCCTAAAAAATTACACGTAGTTGATATTAGCGAAAATAATATGGTTGAGCTAGTACGAGATATTCGTAGTTCGTTCGGTTATATTGATGGAGATTTTCAGACCTTTGCATTAGATATTGGCTCAATTGAATACGATGCCTTTATTGAGGCTGATGGCCAATATGATTTTGTTCTGAACTTATCTGCTTTAAAACATGTACGTAGTGAAAAAGATCCATACACACTGATGCGTATGATCGATGTGAACGTATTCAATACAGACAAGACTATTCAGCAGTCAATTGACAACGGCGTTAAGAAGTATTTTTGTGTATCAACTGATAAAGCAGCAAACCCTGTAAATATGATGGGCGCTTCAAAGCGTATTATGGAAATGTTTTTAATGCGCCGAAGTGAACAAATTGATATATCTACAGCGCGTTTTGCAAATGTTGCTTTTTCTGATGGTTCTTTACTACATGGCTTTAATCAACGTATCGAAAAAAAACAACCAATCGTTGCGCCAAGTGATATTAAACGCTATTTCGTGATCCCTCAAGAGTCAGGGGAGTTATGTTTAATGTCGTGTATCTTTGGTGATAATCGAGATATTTTCTTTCCAAAACTTAGTGAGTCATTACATTTAATCACGTTTGCTGAGATTGCTGAAAAGTACTTAGCTGAAAAAGGCTATGAAGCATATTTGTGTAAAAGTGAAGATGAGGCTCGCGAGCTAATTAAAACTCTACCAGCACAAGGTAAATGGCCTTGCTTATTCACGACAAGTGATACAACTGGAGAAAAAGATTTTGAAGAGTTTTTCACAGATAAAGAAACTCTCGATATGGAGCGTTTTGAAAACCTTGGCATTATTAAAAATATGCCAGAATATGATGCAGAATTATTAGCTTTATTTGAAGATACAATCAGCCAATTTAAACAACAAAAATCATGGTCAAAATCACAAATAGTTGACCTGTTTTTTAAAATGCTCCCAGATTTTGGTCATAAAGAAACTGGCAAATACTTAGATAGCAAAATGTAAATGAGCTTTTGATTATGACAAATAAACTAGTTTCATTTATAAAAGAACTTTATCAGACAGATGAGTTTATTCCGCTTCATGCACCAAGCTTTAATGGCAATGAACAGATCTATGTTTCAGAAACAATAAAAAGTACTTTTGTATCGAGTGTTGGTAAGTATGTTGATGATTTTGAAAGGCATATTGAAGCATATACTAAAAGTCCAAAAGCAGTAGCGACAGTTAATGGCACAGCGGCACTACACGCGGCTCTTTATATGGCAGGTGTTAGAGCAAATGATATTGTAATAACGCAAGCCCTAACATTTGTTGCAACATGTAATGCATTGCATCACATGGGGGCTGAACCAGCTTTTGTAGACGTGTCACCAGTAAGCTTAGGGTTGTGCCCCAAAGCATTAGCTGTTTTTTTAGATGAACACGCTACTTTAACCGAGCATGGCGCAGTACTTAAAATGACTAAGCAACGCATTAAAGCAATTGTACCCATGCATACCTTTGGTCATCCAGTTGAGCTAGATGAGCTTATGCTTATTTGCCATAATTGGGGAATTAGTTTGATTGAGGATGCTGCAGAAAGTTTAGGGTCTTTTTATAAGGGGCAGCATACAGGGACATTAGGTGACTTTGGCGCTATAAGCTTTAATGGTAACAAGATAATTACTACAGGCGGTGGCGGTATAGTGTTATGTAAAACGTTAGATTCAGGCGCACGTACCAAGCATGTAACGACAACGGCAAAAGTTCCACATCCTTACGAGTTTTATCATGATGAAGCAGGGTTTAATTACCGAATGCCTAATTTGAATGCCGCACTAGGGTGTGCTCAAATGGAAGTATTGTCTGAGTTTGTAAAGAATAAACGTAAGTTAGCACATTTATACAGTGATTTCTTTAGTGGTTCAGAGTTCAAGTTTGTGACTGAACCTGATTATGCGCATTCAAATTACTGGCTTAACGCGATTATCTGTCCAGCTCCTCAAGTGCGTGAAGCCTTATTAAAAGAAACGAATGAAAAAGGTGTAATGACAAGACCTATCTGGCAGCTAATGCATCGTTTACCAATGTATAAAAATGCCCTTAAAGGCGATCTTACATACTCAGAGTATATTGAAAGCCATTTAGTTAACATTCCAAGCTCACCTGTCAAAAGTTTAGCTGAGGTATAGCGTATGAAAGTTGCTGTATTTACAGGTACTCGTGCAGAGTATGGCTTGTTGTATTGGCTGTTAAAAGATATTCAAGACGACCCTGAGTTAGTTCTTCAATTATTAGTTTCGGGTATGCATTTATCTCCCGAGTTTGGCGAAACGTATCAACAAATAGAGCAAGATGGTTTTTTCATTGACGAAAAAATAGAAATATTGCTTTCTTCTGATAGCGCTGTTGGTACTGCGAAAAGCATGGGGCTAGGAGTTCTAGGCTTTGCAGATGCTTTAAATCGTTTGAAGCCAGATGTATTAGTAATACTAGGTGACCGATTCGAAGCGCTTGCTGCTGCTCAAACCGCGATGATTTTAAGAGTCCCTATCTTACATTTACACGGTGGTGAAATAACTGAAGGTGCATATGATGATGCAATACGACATGCTATTAGCAAGTTAAGTTATTTACATGGTACTTCAACTGAAGAGTATCGTCAGCGTGTAATTCAATTAGGAGAACAACCTGAACGAGTTAAAAATGTTGGTGCAATAGGGCTTGATCACTTAAAGCGTGCAGAGTTTATGGATGTTGCAGAAATTGCACGCTCATTAGACTTTCCACTAAACCAACCTTACTTTTTAGTAACATACCACCCAGTGACTCTTGCTGACGAAAAGCCCGAACAAAGCTTTAATGCCCTTCTCGATGCTTTAGATGAATTCAAAGATCATCAAGTTATTATAACTTACCCTAATGCAGATGATGGTGGGCGACGTATTATTCCTTTACTTGAGCAGTACGCAAAATCAAATCCACAACGTGTATGTGCTATTCCTTCACTTGGTCAAAAACGCTATTTAAGCACAGTAAAGAATGCGGCTGTAGTCATTGGTAACTCATCGAGTGGCATAATAGAAGTGCCATCATTTAATGTTCCTACAGTGAATGTTGGGGTTAGACAACAAGGCAGATTAGCTGCTAAAAGCGTTCTTAATTGTGACCCTAACAAACAGTCGATCATGGAGAGTATAAAATCGGCAATAAAACGAGAGTATAAAACGTCTAATGAGCATATACAGAACCCTTATGGTGCAGGGAATGCAAGTGGACAAGTAATCGCTATGCTCAAAAATATGCAGTTTGAACCAAGTAAATCTTTTTATGATTTAAAGTGAGAATTTTATGACTTTGATTATTGCTGAAGCTGGTGTAAACCACAATGGTAGCGACGAGCTGGCTTATGCATTAGTAGATGCAGCTTATCAAGCTGGAGCTGACATTGTTAAGTTTCAAACATTTAAAGCAAAAAATATTGTAACTGAAGAGGCTGAGCAGGCTGAATATCAAGTAACAAATAGCGGGCAAAAAGAATCGCAATTTTCAATGCTTAAGCGTTTAGAGTTAAGCTATGACACTCACCACAAGCTTGTGAAGTATTGTCATGATTTAGGAATCGAGTTTCTTTCTACAGCTTTCGATTCAGAAAGCTTAAACTTTTTAGTTAATGACCTTGGTATAACACGATTAAAACTGCCATCGGGCGAAATTACCAATGCCCCTCTAGTATTAGAGCATGCAAGAACGGATTGCGATTTAATCGTATCAACTGGGATGGCAACTCTTTCTGAAATTGAGCAGGTGCTATCAGTTATTGCATTTGGTTATTTAAATAAATCAGACTCCCCGACTGATGAGCTTTTACAAGCTGCTTACTTTAGTGACGAAGGTAAGCGTTTATTAAAGCAAAAAGTAACTTTGCTGCATTGTACAACAGAATATCCTGCTCCCTATAGTGATATAAACCTTAATGCAATGGATACCATGGCAGACAGTTTTAAACTTGCAGTGGGTTACTCAGATCATAGTGAAGGGATCACCGTGCCAATTGCAGCTGTAGCGAAAGGCGCTGTATTAATAGAAAAGCACTTCACGGTAGATAAAAGTCTGCCAGGACCTGATCATAAAGCTTCATTAGACCCTGCTGAACTAAAGGCCATGGTAGAGGGAATTCGCACAGTAGAGCAAGTGCTAGGTGATGGCATCAAAGGCCCAAGAGCATCAGAAGTAAAAAATAAAGCCGTTGCTCGTAAAAGCTTAGTCGCTGCAAAAGATATTGCAGTCGGTGAAGCCTTTAGCGAAAGTAACTTAGCAGTAAAAAGGCCAGGAAGTGGAATCAATCCAATACATTTTTGGCGTTATTTAGGCAGTCAAAGTAAGCAGAGTTATAAAGCAGGTGATTTAATAAATGAGTAAACCCTTAGGTTACTTAATTATTGGTGGCGGAGGACACGCAGCAGCTCTTGCCGAGATATTATTGAAACAAGGAAAAAAGCTTGTAGGCATAGTAGCACCAGAGATTATTGCAGGGCAGGTTGTTTTTAAAACAATCCCGCATTTTAAGAATGACGATGACGTTTTGAGATTTGATAAGCAAGAGGTCATGTTAGTAAATGGCATAGGTGCTATGCCTAGACAAAATTTAAGGGAAAGGCTTTACCATTATTACACACAGCAAGGCTATCAGTTTGCAACAGTTATTGCAGAGTCAGCACTGGTATCCGAATTTGCACTATTAGCTGATGGTGTACAAGTAATGAATAATGCAGTTATAAATATAGGCACTCGAATTGGCGAAAACAGTATTATAAATACGTCTTCAACGATTGATCATGATTGTACTATTGGTGGCCAGTGCCATATTGCTCCTGGTGTAACTATGAGTGGCCAAGTCACTGTTGAAAATAACGTACACATTGGAACTGGCGCTAATATTATAAATAATGTCGAGATAGGACAAAGTGCGATTATTTCTGTTGGCGCGAATGTGACTAAGCCGATTAGAAAAAGTTCTGTTGTTTTTGGAGCAAGAGCGGTAGTGAAAGGACAAAGTTATGACAGCTAATTGGCAAAAGGTGATTATTCCGCCAACAGCAAGTATTAGAGAAGCACTTGAAGTTATTGACAAAGAAGCATTACGTGTAGCTGTTGTTGTGCTTGGTTGCGATACGCTTGTTGGTGTTGTGACCGATGGTGATATTCGTCGCGGAATTTTAAAAGGCATAGAGCTATCAGCGCCAGTGAGTACAATAATGAATAAAGAGCCCACTAGCGCAAATGTTGCACTTAGCAGCTGTGAGCTTATGGCTATAATGCAAGATTGTAAAATCTTGTCATTACCTTTGGTCGATGATGAGGGTAAATTAGTTGGTCTAAAAACTCTATATGACACACTAGAAGTTGAGAAGCGTCAAAACCCAGTATTTATAATGGCTGGAGGGTTTGGTACTCGTCTAAGGCCACTAACTGATAACTGTCCAAAACCTATGTTAAAGGTTGGGGGTAAGCCAATGTTAGAGACGCTAATTAATAATTTCAAAAGCCACGGTTTTTATAAATTTTATATATCAACGCATTATTTGCCTGAAGTAATCGAAAATTATTTTGGTGATGGTAGCGCCCTGGGTATTGAGATTACATACGTCTATGAAAAAGAGCCTTTAGGTACAGGGGGAGCTTTATCGTTATTACCTAAGTCTTTACCTAAAGAGCCTTTAATTATGATTAATGGTGATATATTAACGAATGTAGATTTTGGCAAAGTACTTGATTTTCATGTCAAACAACTAAGTGATGCGACAATGTGTGTGCGAGACTATGAAATAAAAGTTCCGTTTGGTGTCATTGAAGGTGAAGGGCATGAGATCACCGATATAGTTGAGAAGCCTACCTATAGGTATTTCGTCAATGCCGGGATATATGTCATCTCAAATAATATTATAAAGTCTCTTCCAAGTAATGAGCATTTAGATATGCCAACACTTTTTGAGCAAAAGCAGCGTTTAGGTCATAAAGTGCTCAAATTTCCAATCCATGAGTATTGGCTTGATGTTGGCCGCCATGATGACTTTAACAAAGCACAAACAGACATTCATGAGCTAGGCATATGAGACCAAAAGTATTAGCAGTTGTACCTGCAAGAGCGGGCAGTAAAAGGTTGCCACAAAAGAATATAAAGTTATTAAATGGCAAACCTTTAATAGCTTATACGTTCGATGAAATTCAAAAGTCAAAATATATTACGACAACTGTAGCAACTTCAGATTGCTCTAAAGTAATACAAATTAGTGAGCAATATGCGAATACATACTCACTTCTGCGGCCAGAAGAATTAGCGTCAGATACAGCATCTTCAGTAGATGTATTGCTGCATGCTGTTGAATACGCGGAGCAGTTTGGTAGTTTTGATATTATATGCTTATTACAGCCAACATCACCTCTAAGAACGGCATCAGATATTGATAATGCCATTGAGCTTTATATAGATAAAAAAGCGAAAGGTGTTGTGTCTATGACTCAATGTGAGCATTCACCTTTATGGTCAACACCATTAGGGAATAAGAG
The DNA here is from genome assembly GCF_037027245.1 of Pseudoalteromonas sp. CH_XMU1449-3. NCBI lineage: Bacteria > Pseudomonadati > Pseudomonadota > Gammaproteobacteria > Alteromonadales > Pseudoalteromonadaceae > Pseudoalteromonas > Pseudoalteromonas sp. CH_XMU1449-3. The sequence continues at coordinate 23,324 of NZ_JAYMDY010000024.1, read as the reverse complement.
TGACTTTAAAAATTTTATAAGTCAGCTGCAAAATACGCGCTCACAAGATTTACCAAACTATTATCAACTGAATGGTGCAATTTACTTAGTAGATAAACATACTCTATTTAGTCAAAGAAAGTTATTTCTAGAGCAAGATTATTACCCTTACATCATGCCAGCAGAAAATTCAGTAGATATTGATACACAGGTTGATTTTATAGTTGCAGATACTTTATTAAAAAATAAATGTTAGTATATGAACAAACCTCATCCTCTAATTGATAGTATTTTAAATAAAAAGTTAAACATATTAAACCTATTTTATTTGACTTTGATGTCTGTATTGTTTGGTTTTGATGCTTTTCTCAAGTTAGTAAAGCCAAGTTATAAAGAAACGGGGAGTTTTAATTTTATAATCGGTTTTGTCATATTGGGTTTGCATGCCTTTTTTTATTTTATATACCACTATAGGTTTAAATCAAATAGAATAAAAAAAGAAGAAGTTTGGAGTGTATTTATAGGGTTTTTGCTTCTGACTATTCTTTTAGGAAATAGTTTGGGGTATATTGAATTAGGTAAAGTGATTAGAGATGTTTTCTATACATTTTTCTTTATCATATTGTTCTATTTTATTTTGTATTTTAAAGAAAGTCATAATAATAGTTTTACTAGTGTTTTAAAGCTGTCATTCTTTATCTACTTTATTGTATTTAACATAATAGGGTTGGTTCTTGGTAATTTTGATCATGAAGGCCGCTTTACTGGCATGCAAATGGCCGCTTCTATTTATGGGGGCTGTGTCTGTTTGTTTTTAATAATATTATTAGAAAGTGACTTAAGTAAGTTTTTTAAATACTTTTATTTTTTAGTTGGTTTTCCTTTTTTATTGTTGTCGGGGACTCGGGGAGCTGTTTTATCTCTGATTGTTTATTTTTCCTTTTCCTTTTATCGTAAATTTGCAAAAAACAAGCTTTTACAGTTTGTTATAATTTCTATCTTACTTACTATTGTAGGCTTAATAATTATTAAGTTAGATGAAATTTTGGCTGCTATGTCTGCACTGTCCTCAATTAGATTTGCTTCAACAGAGGATCTTGAAGGGGGATCGCTTGGTACGCGTCTAACTTGGTATTTAATGATTTTTTCAGATTTATACAACGATTCTTTTATAGGTGGTTTTGGTGCAGGCGCCGCAGAAAAGTTAACCGGTCATATAACACACTTTGATTTGTTGCGCTTTTGGTATGATTACAGCTTAGGCTTTATCTTAGTTCAACTACTTCTATTTTTCTATATGATAAAATCAACTAATAAGAATTCATTATTAATCTTTTTATACTTTTTTGTGCAGTATGTTCTCTTTTCATTGCATAACATCTTTCAGGCACCAACCATGTTGTTTTTATTTGCATTATCATTAGTTGTTTTAACTTCAAAAACTGAACAAGTCTATGGAAAAGTTTAAAGGGCCGATTGCACTTGCGTTAAGCGAAGGGGTGACAAAGCTAATTGGTTTAATACTACTCCCTTTGATTACAGCTTCTTTATCTTTAGAGGAGTTTGGCGTGTATGCACTATTTCTAGTTAATTATATTTTTTTTATGGCTTTGTATGTAGCAATCCTTAATAATTTTGTTTTAGTGCGATACTTTAATAGAGGAGGTAGAGTTGTCTTTGAAAGTCGAGGGGCTATTTTTTTTAATATTTTATTTTTTCTTTTTCTGTCATTAATATTTTTGCCTTTTTCTATCTTTTTTAATCTTTGGAATTATTTTTTAATTTTCATAATATCAAGTTTTTCATGTTTGCTCTCTCAGCCAGCTCAAATTTATTTAACGATCAAGCAATGTAGACAGGAATACTCTAGCTACGCTAAATTTAGCTTGGTTTACATAGTTTGTTATGCAGCCCTAGCGGTGTTTGCATTTATTGTTGGCTTATCTAACTGGTATGAGTTTGCCCTTTTGATTTTTCTTAGTCATGCGATTCAAACTACCTTTTTATTTTTTTACGAAAAAAGGGTTGTGAGGGCTATTATAATTTCACGAAATCGCTCTTTGAGTGAATACGTAAAGCATTTTAGAGGATTACTAGCAAACTCAATCTTCGGCTGGGCAAGGGTTAATGTCGATAAGTACTTTGTTTTAAGTATTATAGGAAACGCAGCGTTAGCTACATACTCGCTTGGTTTCCAATTAGGTGCTGTTATTGGGTTGTTAAATACGATACTTATTAAAATTTTAAATCCAATTTTGTTTTCATCCTTTAAAAGCCAACAAACTCAAAAAGCAAAAAAAGTCACCCTGTTAATGTTAATTGCTTTTATCCTAATTACACTTATATATATTGCTTTGGTTCCCTATGTTGTTGAATGGTTCTTTAATGATGACTACATAGACTCTGTTTATATTGCCCAGTTAGTTAGCGTTGGATATTTATTGCAAGTTTTAGTGTCTATTTTTGGTGCTGTACTGTTCTACGAAAGAAGAAATTACTTAATTTCTGCGCTATCAATTTTCTCTTTCTTAGTACTTCTCCTGTCATTATTAAGTATTTTTAAGCTAGGGCTGTTTAATGCTAACAACGTAGCTCTTTGTTTTGTGTTTTCTTGGTTGGTTCATTTCTTGCTAACTAGTTACTTCGCATTAAAAGAGCCCCTTTTTAAAGGTTTTATATCAAATGGCTAAGCATGTATTCATCGTTAACACGCCGCTTCATTTAGTGATTACGCAATCCATTATAAAAGCAGAAAAATTAGTGGATTGCGTTTTGATAGGCTTTGAATCTGAAAGGTTAAAAAGCTCACCTTTGTTAGAAGTTGAACTTTGGAGTGATGTATATGAATTGCCAAAGTTAAACAAAAAGTTGCCTTTTAAATACAAAAAGCAACTTTCTTGTTTAAAGGCATTGCAAAATACAGTTGTTTTTTGGGGAAATGACTATCAAGTTGAAAATCAGGTCATCGTTAAATTAATTAATCCACAAAAAATATTTTTATTTGATGATGGGATAGCAAGTTATATTGATAATATAAGAGAAGTCAGTAAGCTTAAGCGCTTTGCTATGCAAGTTTTCTCAACTTTTTTTTTAGCAGGGGCACTAAAAAACTACTCAGGAATAGGTTGCTACACACATCACGCCAGATATTGTTTAAACGAAAAATTATCGAACACAAGTAACAATAAAGAGTTTAGAAATATAAGCTTAGGCTTCCCTAAAAGCGTTATTAATCAAGTAAAGGAAGAGCTTAATAAACAAAATTTTGCTGGGCCAGTAGGTATATTGTTGACACAGCCAATAACTGAGTATAGTGCTATGTCCTTAACTAAGGAGGATAGTCACTTGATTAAGCTTGCTAATCATGCAGATAAATTACGATTGAAGACACTGTTAATAAAACCCCATCCGGGAGAGTCGGAGCTGAGAAAGTCAGAGCGGTTATCTTTGATAAAAAATAACACAAAAGCAACGGTTGTTGAATTTAATAGTATGGGTGAATGGCCAATAGAACTTCTTGCTGATCAATCAATAAGTACACCTTTTAAAAACGTATTATCTGTGTACAGCACAGCATTGATAACTTTAAAAGTTTTGCGAGAAAACTTAAACTGTACTAGTTCATTAACACTGTCAGATACTCATGATAATGAGCCCCTTGCACAGCTTTACACGATATTTAAAAAAATAGATATTCAAGAGGTTAGCAGTGACTAAATCAGTCAATTTGTTAGATTTAAAAATAAAATCTAAGTACCAGCTCAATGAGCTATTAAGTAAGGGTCAGGGCAATGAGTTTATATTGACGACATTTGTAAATCCTTTCTCTTATAATGTTTTGTTAGCAAAACCTGAACTAGTGGGTAAAATGGATGTAATTTTATCGGATGGCTCTTTGCATAAAACATTACATAATTTATTTAACCCGAATAAAGTCGATAGAACTAGCTTTGACTTCTCTTCTCTTGCAGGTGATGTTTTTTCAAATGCTGAGGAAAATAATTCAAAAGTAGTGCTGATTGGTGCAAAGCCTGGCTTGGTCGACATAGCTAAGTCTAATTTTAAAGAAATGTACCCTAGTTTAAATATTGTACTTACTCACCATGGTTACTTTAAAGATGAAGCAGAACAAGAAGCAATAATAAAATTGGCAGACAGTTGTGACCCCGACATCGTAATTGTTGGAATGGGAACTCCTCATCAAGAGTACTTTTTAGTGAAATATAGCCAAATTGCAAGTAACTATTGTCAATTATATACATGTGGGGGATTCATTGAACAATCTGCTATTAAAGCGGATTATTACCATCCGCTTATAAAAAAGCTTGGTTTAAGGTGGTTGCAACGTGCGGTAATGCATAGTCATGTAAGGCAGCGCCTAATAAAAGATTATCCTCGCTTTGTAATAAAGTATATCGCAGCACATTTGAGAAATAGATTGATAAGTAAGGCGCCTAAAAAATGATCCTACTAAGTATAAACTTACAACAATTAGGCTACTAGATTTTTTGACAAGTATCATTTAATTGGTCTTTAGATGGCAAAGTCTTATTTTGTGATCTTCTTCAAGAAGAGATTCATAGTTTAATGAGCGAAGTCACTTATCTTAGATTAAAAAGTTTAAAGTATCCTTGCTATATATGCGTTGGCTTATAGAAAATATTGCAAGTTAAATATATTGTCAATGATTGGCTGAACGTTGATTTATTAGTTTGAGTGACGGTTTAGACGAATAAGAAAGTATCCTAACTGATGCAAAAAAGTTATTTCTGTTCTTCATTATTATTTGCACATAAGTTATTTTTGCGTACTTTATTTAGGCATGTTGAGGTGTGCTTCGAATTTTGAACAACTAACATGAGTGGTACGTTTAGGCTCTTATCTTTGTGAATACTACCCCCCTAAGTTATGCTTGTTACTATTTACTTAAAGTTATTAGGTAATGACTAGCTAACTGGACAAAATATGCTTGGTAATTTAGTTCACACGATTATTTATACGAATACTACTCGAAAAGACTCTATCGCAGAGTCAGTCCTAGCCAGAAGCCAAAGGTAGTGGGTATTCATGGTTTAATCATGAAAGCAAATTCAGACAACTTTAGAGCATCTGCTATTCAAGGCATTATGCAATGTATTAAAGCTAAGGATGTTGAATTAATATTTTTTGAATCTTAATTACATGAAGCAACTTTCTTCGGTTCTGAAGTTACTCATGATTTGGCTGAGTTAAAATCTTTGGCTTATGTAATTATAGCCAGCAGAATAGTTACCACACTCGACAACGTTGCTGAAGAAGTGTACACAAGAGGTTTGTTTGGTAGTGATTAGTTCTCACTAAGGGTAATAGCAATTTTGTAATAGACACGCTTAAATTCTCTGCGTATAATCGCTCGCTCATAAAAACCAATCCTTTAGGGTTGGTTTTAGGGAAAATGAGCATTTCAGGTGTGACTATGGAAAGTTGGTACTTACTTTTTTGTAAATCAAAACAAGAGCTAAGAGCTCAAACTAACCTTCAAAACCAAGGTTTTGAAGTATTCTTTCCCGAGCATAAAATTGAGCGAATCGTAAAGGGTCGCCGTTCAATTCGTACGTCTCCTCTTTTCCCTAGTTATTTATTCATAAAGCTAGACTCGCAAAACTGTAACTTTTCTGCAGTAAAAAATACCCGTGGGGTATGTGGCTTTGTTGCTTATGGTCATAAATTTCAAATCGTACCTGAGCAGTTAATTGCTCAACTCAAATCTATGAGTGATATGAGTGAGGTAACATCTTCGCTACCAAAAGCCGGTGATGTTGTTTACCTAAACACAGAGTCATTTAAAAATGTTCAAGCTATTTACCAAGAGTCAGATGGTGACATGCGTAGCATTTTGTTAGTTAATTTATTGAACAAACAAGTCACCGTAAGTGTAGATAACAAAGAAATCAGTTTATAAGTCGCGATTCAAAACGACATTAACGTGGGAACGGCTTTATAGCCGTGAATGGGGAAGAATATTCGGTGTTAAAACACCTCCTACGGTGTAAGCATTAAGCTTTTACACGTGAAAAACAAAAAATAATAATAAAATCAGAACGTAGGAACTGCAACCTAGGGGCGGAAGCGTGCCCGAAGGGCTAGACAAGCAAATAATTTTGCTTTCAAGCGTAAGCGAGAGGAGCTCTGCGACGAACTGGAACGGAAGCGTGCCCGAAGGGCTAGACAAGCAAATAATTTTGCTTTCAAGCGTAAGCGAGAGGAGCTCTGCGACGAACTGGAACGGAAGCGTGCCCGAAGTCCGTAGGAACGGCTTTAGCCGTGAATGGTTGAAAAATGTTCGGCATTAAAACACGTCCTAAGTGTATGTTCTTTTATTTATAACGCGATACCGCTTGCAAGCATACACAAGCAATGATTTCTAATTTTGAAGAACTTAGATGTTCTCATTAACTATTTTGCAAAAAACTGTCACAAGTGAGCGTTTACTAAACACTCAGTCTTGCGAACATCTAGATGCCATGCTTTAATTAGGCAGCAAAAAAATAAACAGTAATGGTTTTATTTAAACTGGACGTTTTAAAGAATATTATTTGGGAAATAACAATGGCGCTTAGCTGTAAAACAATTGTGACGTCATTTGCGTTACTAGCAATGACAGGCTGTACAATCATCCCCGGCAGCCATTTCGAAGGAATCGAGTCGGGTGAACAAATTGATAATGTAGAGAAGGAACTCGAAAAGGTTAATATTCAAATCATTGACTCTTCCTTAGTTAATCAACAAAAGCAATCTCAGGTTAAAAACTTCACACCTTCCAGTTTAGATGGCATAGATACATCTAATTACCAGTACAAACTGGGCGTAGGTGATGTACTTACGATCGGTGTTTGGGATCACCCAGAATTAACCATTCCTGCAGCTGTACAGCGTACTGCTGAGTTCGATGGCTTTCGTGTTCAAGCAGATGGCACAATTACCTATGCATATGCACCTAATATTCAAGCTGCTGGTAAAACAGTACAACAAGTACATGCTGAGCTAGTAAAGCGCTTAAGCCGCGTAATTGAAGACCCGCAAATAGATATTAAAATAGTCGGTTTTAGAAGCCAAAAAGCCTATGTAACAGGTGAAGTAAATAAACCCGGTGTACTGCCAGTAACAGAAGTGCCACTCACATTAATCGATGCATTAAACCAAGCTGGCGGCCTAACCGAGAGTGCAGATTGGCGAACAGTTACTTTTACTCGCGGTGATAAAACCGAGGTTATTAAACTAGATGATTTTTATGCTAAAGGCGATATCTCGCAAAACCGTTTGTTACAGCATGGAGATATAGTGCACGTAAGCAGAAACGATATGCAAAAAGTGTTTGTACTTGGCGATGTAAAACGCGCTGGTACAGTGGGGGTTAATCGCTATGGTTTAAATTTAGCGCAAGCATTAAGTGATGCTGGTGGTTTAAATGAAAACACAGCAGATGCGAATGGTGTATTTGTTCTGCGAAAACGTAATTTAAACACAGACGGCGTAATTGCCGATGTATATCAACTGCATGCTAAAAATGTAGCAGCCCTAGTACTAGCAGAACAATTTGAGCTTGAACCGCACGATATTGTGTATGTAACTTCTGCACCACTTGCCCGTTGGAACCGCGTAATTAGCTTATTACTACCTTCGGTAAGTACAGTTGATTCACTCAACGACGTAGCAAACACAAACTAAGGGTTAAGTATGTTTGATTCTGTATTAGTAGTTTGTGCAGGTAATATATGCCGAAGCCCTACTGCCGAATATGTATTAAAAAGTAAACTACAAGGTAAAAACGTTGCTGTTTCGTCAGCTGGGTTGACCGCCCTTGAGGGCAAGCCTGCCGATGCGCAAGCGCAGCACATAGCCACAGCTCATAATATTGATATGAGCGAGCACCAAGGTAGGCAAATAACCTCAAATTTGGTGGCAAATAATAGTGTTATTTTAGTGATGGAGCAGCGCCATGTTAACGATTTGTGCGCACGCTACCCACAAGCTCGCGGTAAAACATTTTTACTAGGAAAATGGATTGGCGATAAAGAAATCCCTGATCCTTATCGCCAGAGTCAAGAAGCCTTTGAGCACGTTTACGCATTAATCGATAGCGCATGTAGCGCTTGGCAAAAGTATTTATAAGGAAAGGCTAGTACATGAATGCTCAGCCCACTGCTATTGCAGCAAATAATAAGCAAAATAGAACAACGCAAGACCAAACAGCGCAAGAAATCGATTTAATGGCGCTACTAGGTGCATTAATTGATCGTAAGTATTTTATTGCAACCGTCACCGCAGTTTTTATGGCTATTGGTGTGTTTTATGCGGTATTTGCAACACCTGTTTACCAAGCAACAGCTATGATTCAAGTTGAAGATGGCGGCGCATCGGTCCCTGGTTTTGACGATATGGCAGGTATGTTCGAAAGTACCTCTGCTGCAGTAACCGAAATAGAGCTACTTAAGTCGCGCTCTGTTATTGGCGAAGCTGTCGACACGTTAAAACTCGATATAGTGGCGCAGCCTAAGTTATTTCCAGTGATTGGTAATCGAGCGTTTCGTAAGTTTACACCTATGCAAGCTGGTGAAGTAGCAGAGCCAAGCTTTGGTGCATCAAGTTATGCATGGGGTGGCGAAAGTATTGATGTATTCAGGTTTGATGTGCCGAGCTCAGCGATTGGTGAAGGTTTTACACTGATCGCAGGTGAGGGTACAGGCAAAAATAAAAACTTTACTCTTATAAATGGTGAAGATGAAGTTGTATTAAAGGGGAAAGTGGGCGAAGAGCTTACTAATGGTAAATTTAGCTTAACGATACGTAGCTTAATTGCTCACCCAGATACTGAATTTACAATTGTACGTAAAGACCGTTTAAACACAGTTTTAGATTTACAAAAAGATATTGGTGCAGGTGAAAAAGGTAAAGACTCTGGTATTATTGATTTAAGCTTACAGAGCGAAAGTGCTGAACTTGCAGAAAAAGTACTTGATAAAGTAGCAGCAATCTATGTGCGCCGTAATGTAGAGCGTAATAGTGCAGAGGCGCAAAAGTCACTTGAATTTTTAGAAGTGCAATTACCCGAGGTTAAAAAGCAGCTTGAGTATGCTGAGCAGCGCTTTAACGACTACCAAATTAAACGCCAATCAATAGATATCACCCTAGAGACGCAAGGTGTACTTGAGCAAGTAGTGGAGCTCGAAACCAAACTACAAGAGCTAGAGTTAAAGCGCTTAGAGCTAAGCCGTAAATTTAAAGAGAGCCACCCAACCTACCAAGGTGTACTTGAACAAATTGAAGCGGTAGAAAAACAAAAACAAAACCTAGTTGGTGAGGTAGGTAACCTACCAGAAACTCAACAAGAGCTGTTACGCTTAAAACGCGACGTTGAAGTTAGCAACCAAATTTACACGCTACTTCTAAGTAAAACTCAAGAGCTTGATATTGTACGCGCTGGTACTGTAGGTAATGTACGCATAATTGACCACGCTGAGGTAAATACCTCAAAGCCAGTTAAACCTAAAAAAGCGCTCATTGTTGTAATGGCAACTATGCTAGGTGGCATGCTAGCAGTAGCCATAGTGCTAATTCAAAAAGCAATCCATAAAGGGGTAGAAGACCCTAACGAGATAGAAGCCCTTGGCTTACCAGTATACGCAAGCGTACCTTATTCTGATTATCAAGATAAATTAACCGGCTTTAGTCGTGCCCGTAAGGGTAAAGATAAACCTAAATCGATTCTAGCAGTCGATAACCCCGCTGATTTATCGATAGAGGCGCTACGTAGCTTACGTACAAGCCTGCACTTTGCGATGATGGAGGCAAAAAACAACATTATTGCAATCTCTGGCCCAAGCCCAGGTGTTGGTAAGTCGTTTATATCGGTTAACTTGGCAACAGTGCTAGCACAAAGCGGCAAAAAAGTACTTATCATCGATGCCGATATGCGTAAAGGTTACTTGCAAACTCAGTTTGGTATGAAGTGGGACGATGGCTTAAGTGATTTATTATCGGGCAGGCTTAACCTTGAGCAAGTAACTAAAACATCACAAGTGAAAGACTTAGATGTTATCACCCGTGGTCAAATACCACCAAACCCATCTGAGCTGCTAATGCACAGTAACTTTACTAAGTTGGTAGAGCAAGTTAAAGAAAAATACGACATTGTAATAATAGATACACCACCAATTTTAGCAGTAACAGACCCTGCAATTGTGAGTGCCCACACTGGTACTACCTTACTGGTAGCACGTTTTGGTCAAAACCATGCCCGTGAAGTAGAGCTTACCCGTAACCGCTTTGAACAAAATGGCATTGATGTAAAAGGTGTGGTATTTAACGGTGTATTACGTAAAGCGAGTAATGCCTATGGCTACTATGGGTATTACAATTACGAGTACAAATCGGGCAATTAATTACTGGCTTTGCTTGTAGGAGCAAAGTTTATTGTGAGGTTTAAAAAGATCCCATTATTTTTAAGACTATCAGTTGGATAATCCATTAACACAAAAGTGGCTGATATTAGTGATGATAAACAAAGTAGAAGTTATGCTTCTTTCAAATGTATTTTCTTGGTTGTTTTCTGTTTAATACTAAGGTAGCAGAACTTGGAGATATTGAATTTTTTATTGTTACAAATGTAATAAAATTAGAGTAAAATACATACTTAAGTATTGAGAAGTGTTTATACAAAATTACAAAATGGAGTGGGCAATGAGCCTAAAAGTAATTTCACTTAATGATGATCAAAATAACATGGATGATTCTTTTGACTTAGGATCATTTCAATTGAAAGAGCATTTTAAATCAAAAAAAGAAGTGCTATCGCAGGATAGAATTTATGTATATTGCCCACCTGAACTTGCAAACAGCATAGGCATTATTGTTGAAGATTATTCATTTGATATAGTAGTCAACGATTACACTGTAACTGATTTTACAAAAAAAGTGATATGTCACTATCAAAGCAGTGATTTAACTAAAGCACAGCGTAAATTTTTAGTAAAAGCTACAGAATATGGTGCTTGGGTTGAGCCTTTGGTCAGCTATTTAGATGATAGGTTAGGTTATACAGAAGTGCGATTGCTCCATAGTAGTTATTTCTTACACCAAAAAGCTTTTTCAATACTGTCCCACAAAAAAACACAAGTAACTAAGCGCTTCGTAGATATAGTAAGCGCGGTATTATTGCTGATAGTCACTTTGCCATTTTCCATGCTTACGATGTTATTAATTAAGCTTGAAAGCCCTGGGCCTATTTTATTTAAGCAAAAAAGAACAGGTCAGTATAATATCGAGTTTGAAGTATTTAAATTCCGCTCTATGCGCAATGATGCTGAAAAAAATGGGGCTCAATGGGCTTCAAAAAATGACGCGCGAGTTACAAGGGTCGGTAAATTTATTAGAAAAACTCGAATCGATGAAATACCACAGTTAATAAACGTCATAAAAGGTGAAATGTCAATTATTGGCCCTCGACCTGAGCGAGAGGTATTTATTGAGGACTTAGAACAAGAGATACCATATTACCGTTTTAGACATGCAGTAAAACCTGGGGTGACAGGCTTAGCTCAAGTTAAATACCCTTATGGCGCGTCAGTTGAAGATGCTGTTTGGAAACATAAGTATGACATTCATTATATTAAACATCATACGTTGTATTTAGATATAAAAATACTTTTGTTGACTGTTAAAACGGTACTATTTGGAATGGGTCGTTAATATGAATGAGCCTTTAGTTTCCATTATTATGCCTGCGTATAATTCAGAAAAGTATATTTCTGAAAGTATCGAGTCAGTTATACTGCAAACTTTTAAAAACTGGGAGTTATTAATTACAGACGATAGATCATCTGACAATACTCAAAATGTTGTTGAACAATATTGTGCAAAGGATTGTCGCATTAAGTTATATGTAAATAAAGAAAACGGTGGGGCGGGAGCTGCAAGAAACAACTCGATTACGCATGCGAAAGGGCGCTACATTGCTTTTTTAGATTCTGATGATCTTTGGCACCCAGCAAAGCTTGAGAAGCAAATTACGTTTATGCTCGAGCACAACTACGGCCTAACTTATACTTCGTATCAAAAGTTTACTGGGAACTCTTATTTAGGGGTAGTAACTCCACCTTTAAGTACAAACTATAGTAAATTACTCAGTAGTAATGTGATTGGTTGTTTAACGGCTATTTACGATACTGAAATTGTTGGAAAGCAATTTATGCCGCTCATACGTAAAAGGCAAGATATGGGGCTATGGTTGAAGGTTTTAAAGATAACACCTAAAGCTTATTGTATTCGTGAAACACTTGCTTATTATCGTATAGATTCAGGCATGACTCAGAATAAGTTTTCAGTACTTAAGTGGCAATGGCGTTTCTATCGAGAGGTGGTAAAGCTTAACTTATTAAAAGCATGTTATCATTTTAGTATTTACTCAATTAAAGGTTTTATAAAACATTCTGTATGAAAATACTTGTAACTGGTGGGGCCGGATTTATAGGCTCGGCGCTAATACGTCATATAATAAACAATACAAAAGATAGTGTTTTAAATGTTGATAAATTGACATATGCAGGTAATCTTGAGTCACTTAAATCGATTGAGCAGAGTGAACGATACAGTTTTGCAAAAGTTGATATATGTGATGCACAAGCATTAGAAGAGGTTTTATTTAAGTTTAAGCCTGATGCTGTTATGCACTTAGCAGCAGAAAGTCATGTTGATCGTTCTATCACAGGTCCAAGTGACTTTATTCAAACGAATATTCTAGGTACTTATACCTTGCTGGAAGTTGCAAGGGAATATTGGAATGATCTCGAGGCAAATAAAAAGTCTGCATTTAGGTTTCATCATATTTCTACAGATGAAGTATATGGTGATTTACCACATCCAAATGAAGTTAAAGACTACAAACAAGAGCTACCATTATTTACCGAACAAACACCTTACGCACCAAGTAGTCCTTATTCTGCAAGTAAGGCATCAAGCGATCATTTGGTTCGAGCCTGGCAACGCACATATGGTTTACCAACGATACTCACTAATTGCTCTAATAACTATGGGCCATATCATTTTCCAGAGAAACTAATTCCGCTTGTTATTTTAAATGCGCTTGATGGTAAAGATTTGCCTATTTATGGTAGAGGTGATCAAATTCGTGATTGGTTATATGTAGAAGACCATGCCAGAGCGTTGTATAAAGTAGTGACAGAAGGCGAAGTAGGTGAGACATATAACATAGGCGGTCATAACGAAAAACAAAATATTGAAGTTGTTCAGGCAATTTGCAGCATTTTAGATGAGTTAGTGCCTAAAGTTACTAAATATGCAGAGCAAATTAAATTTGTGAATGACCGACCAGGGCATGACCGCCGGTATGCAATAGACTCTTCAAAAATGAATAAAGACCTCAACTGGACACCTATTGAGACTTTTGAGACAGGTTTACGTAAAACAGTTCAATGGTATTTAGATAACGTACACTGGTCTCAAAATGTACAAGATGGTACATACCAGCGCGAACGTCTTGGCGAAATAAACAAAGTAACTCAAGGTAAATAAAATGAAGGGAATTATACTCGCTGGCGGCTCGGGAACTCGCCTGTACCCTATCACTATGGGTGTATCAAAGCAGTTATTACCTATTTACGATAAACCAATGATTTATTATCCGCTATCAGTTTTAATGTTAGCGGGTATTCGTGAAATACTAATTATTACAACTCCTGAAGACAGCGATTCTTTTAAACGTTTACTGGGTGATGGTTCGCAGTTTGGTATTGAGCTAAGTTACACTGTACAGCCTCGCCCTGATGGGCTAGCGCAAGCTTTTATATTAGGTGAAGAGTTCATTGGTAATGACGATGCATGCCTTGTATTAGGTGATAACATTTTTTACGGTCAAGGCTTTACTCCAAAATTAAAGCATGCAGTACAAAATGCAAAAGAAGGTCAAGGTGCAACTGTATTCGGTTATCAAGTAAAAGACCCTGAACGTTTTGGCGTAGTTGAATTTGATGAAAATCAAAAAGCTATTTCGATTGAAGAAAAACCCAACAATCCAAAGTCAAACCTTGCTGTAACAGGACTTTATTTTTACGACAATTCAGTTGTTAAATTGGCAAAAGAAGTTGAACCTTCACATCGTGGTGAATTAGAGATTACCTGCCTTAACGAAATGTATTTAAAGCAGAATAAGCTTAATGTGGAAATTCTTGGTCGTGGTTTTGCTTGGTTAGACACCGGGACTCACGAAAGTTTACTTGAAGCAGCTCAGTTTGTTGAAACGCTTGAAAAGCGTCAGGGTTATAAAGTTGCTTGTTTAGAAGAAATTGCCTTTAATAATGGTTGGTTGTCAAAGCAAGAAATTACAAACTTAGCTAAACCTTTAGCAAAAAATGGTTATGGAAGGTACTTGTTAGAGATTTTTAAGGATTAAGGATGAGTTTAGTAAAACTATTAAGCTTTAAATCGTTAGGCGATGAGCGAGGAAACTTAATATCCCTTGAGCAAAATAAGAATGTACCATTTGAGATAAAAAGAGTTTATTACTTATTTAATACAGACAAAGATGTAACTCGGGGGTTTCACGCCCATAAAGCATTACAACAAGTAGCTATTTGTGTAAAAGGTAGTTGCTTGTTTACTTTAGATGATGGTACTAAACGCGAAAAAGTTAAGTTAGATGACCCGACTGTTGGGTTGTATATTGGTAATAACCTGTGGCGAGAGATGTCAGAATTTACTTATGACTGCGTATTAATGGTAATTGCTAGTGAACTCTATGATGAGAGTGATTATATCCGTGATTATGATCAGTTTTTAAAGGAAGTAAGCTTATGATTCACTCGATGAGTGATGTTCAATCTAAGGACGTTGGGGAAGGTACAAACATTTGGCAGTTTTGTGTTGTATTGCCCAATGCAAAAGTAGGTAATGAATGTAATATCTGTTCACACTGTTTAATTGAAAATGATGTAATTATAGGTCACAGGGTAACCGTGAAAAGTGGCGTTCAACTATGGGATGGTGTGACTATAGAGGATGATGTATTCATTGGCCCAAATGTGACCTTCACAAATGATATACGACCTAGATCAAAGCATTATCCAGATAAGTTTTTGAATACTGTAGTTTGTAAAGGTGCGTCTATCGGCGCAAATGCAACTATTTTACCTGGTATCAAGATTGGTGAGTACGCGATGGTAGGTGCAGGTTCTGTTGTTACTAAAGATGTCCGAGCAAATACTATAGTAGTAGGGAACCCTGCAAAAGAGATAAGTAAATGATCCCATTTTTAGATTTAAAGAAAGTAAATACACAATACCAACAGGAGCTTAAAGATGCTTGCTCACGCGTTATTGATTCTGGTTGGTATTTAAATGGTAATGAATTAAACGCATTTGAAAGTGAGTTTTCACAATACTGCCAAACAAACTATTGTGCGGGGGTTGCTAATGGTTTAGACGCACTTTCTCTAACTTTACGAGCTTGGAAGGAGCTCGGACAACTTAGCGATGGTGACGAGGTAATTGTTCAAGCCAACACTTATATAGCTTCAATACTTGCTATTACTGAGAATAACTTAGTGCCTGTTCTTGTAGAGCCCGATGAAAAAACATTTAATTTAGATGCAAGTAATATTGAAAAAGCTATTACTTCTAAAACAAAGGTTATATTACCTGTTCATTTGTACGGGCAAATATCACCAATGAAAGAAATCCTAGAAATTTCTAAAAAGCACAAACTACTAGTACTTGAAGATTGCGCACAGGCTCATGGCGCGGAGCTTGATAGTAAAAAGGCCGGAAGTTGGGGGGATGCAGCTGCATTTAGTTTTTATCCTGGTAAAAATTTAGGCGCTCTAGGTGATGCAGGAGCTGTTATTACAAATGACAATGAATTATTTAAAACTATTAAAGCTCTTGGTAATTACGGAACGTCAGAAAGGTATGTACATCAGTTTAAAGGTGTAAATAGTAGAATGGATGAAATCCAAGCGGCTATGTTACGTGTAAAATTAAAGCACCTTAACAGTGAAATTAAAGCACGCCAAAAGGTGGCAAAAAGTTACTTGGAAGGAATAAATAATTCGTTAATTGGGCTACCACAAGTTGGTGATTTAAAAACCCATGTTTGGCACTTATTTGTCATAAAAATTAAGAATAGAGAAAAGTTAGTTAATTTTTTAGCAAAAAATGGAATACAAACGCTTGTTCATTATCCTACACCTCCACATAAGCAGGAAGCTTATGAAGAATATAATAACATGCAGCTACCTGTAACTGAAAGAATTCATGAGCAGGTGTTAAGTTTGCCAATAAGTCCTGTACTAACTGATAAAGATCTAGCTTATATTATTGATACGGTTAATTCTTTCAAATGAATCTAGCTAGAACCTCTTTATTGAGTCTTGCATCAACATTAGTGAAACTTTTGAGTGCCTTGGTAATTAACAAGGCACTAGCTTTATTTGTTGGTCCGGCAGGTGTAGCAACTGTAGGCCAATTTCAGAATTTTTTTCAGTCTGTAATGTCACTATCGCAGTGCGGTATTGTACCCGGTGTTACAAAGTATACTGCTGAGTTTAAGAGTCAACCGGCTGTTCTATATGAGCTCTTTTCTACATCGTTAAAAATTACTTTGTCAGTTACACTCATTATTAGTGTGGTTATTTTTTCTATATCAGAGTATTTATCTTCTAGCCTTCTTGGTAAAAAGGAATTAAGCTATATATTCAAAATATTGAGCGTTAGTCTTTTCTTATACGTGTTAAATAGTCTTGCTTTAGCTGTTTTAAATGGGCTTAAAGAAATAAAAAAGTATATAGCAATTAATATAAGTCAAAGTTTAATCGGCTTGTTTTTGAGTTTGATTCTTATATATAATTACTCACTCGACGGAGTGCTGCTAGCTATAGTTCTCAATCAATCTATAGTGTTTTTATTCTTAATATTTAAATTGAGAAACCATTTTGTTGCAAGATTTTGTTTTTTTACAGCTAAATTCAATAAAGAACATGCAATTAATTTGTCCAAATTCTCTATAATGACATTGACTTCCGCCTTGTGTATGCCAATAGCTTTGATGTTAATTCGAAGCGAGATTACTTTAAAATTTGGAGAGGATTTTGCTGGGTATTGGCAAGGTGTATGGTATATTTCTTCGATGTATCTATTTTCTGCAACTACGGTGCTTTCAACATATTTCTTACCACGCTATTCTGAGATTAATTGTAGAGAAGAGTTAAAGAAAGAGTTGTTTAATGCATATAAATTTATTACTCCAATACTATTAGCGGTAACGCTGCTTATTTACTTTATGAGGGAAAGTTTAGTCGAGTTACTTTTTTCAAGTGACTTCTCACCTATGGTAGAACTTTTCTTTTGGCAGCTTGTTGGTGATTTTATAAAAATATGTTCTTGGTTACTCTCATTTTTACTATTATCTAAATCAATAGTGAAGGTATTTGTTTTTCTAGAAATATTTACAACAATCACATTTGTTTTCTTAGTCAAATTGTGTACAAATATTATGGGTATTGAAGGGGTTGTATTTGCTTATTCATTGAATTATTTTATATATTTTCTTACTTTACTTTTAACTGTAAGGCACTTCTTTTTTAATCGAAGAGGTAATAATGTCTTGTAAAATATCTGTTATTATACCATATTATCAGCATGCTGATTTTATAATTTCTACAATAGATTCTGTATTGTGTCAAACCTTTAGCTCTTTTGAATTGATAGTGATAAATGATGGTTCACCTTGTGGTATGCACCAATTGCTTGAAAACTACAGTTTAGAAAGAGGGTTTAAATATATTTACCAAAAAAATTCTGGGGTATCTGCAGCAATAAACCGTGGGATACTTGAGTCAAAAGGTAAGTATATAGCTATTATTGGCTCTGATGACTTAATGTACTCGGATAGATTGGAAAAGCAATTCAATATTATGGAGAGCTTGAAAATTGATGCCTGCGCAACATATGTGCAAAGGATTGATAGTAAAGGGCGTTTTCTTGATCAAAATAATCCAGCTCCACAAGCTTTTGTTGATTTTGGATATTTTTTTAGTACCTGTTTCTATTTTCCTGCACCAAGTGTAATGTATAGGAAAAAATCATTAATTAACATAGGATGTTTCGACGAAAATAAATCAATTGAAGATTGGGGAGCTTGGCTTAAATTATCACAGTCGGGGTGTGTAATGTACTTACTTGGGGAGGTCTTAACTAAATACAGGATACATAACAGCACTACTTCAAACTATGTTAAAATGTATAGCGGGATAGTTGATATACTTGTGGACTACAGGGAGTTTAAAGTTAGGGCGTTATATTTATTAACTTTTAACTTCTTAAGGTATTACTTAAAAAGTTTTGGAAATGGTTGTATGAATAAAATTTTAAGGATTTATTTTAGTGGTTTAAGAAGAGTTTTAAATGGCTGATGTAGCTCTGTTTTTAACGCCTTTGCTATTTCTTCTGGTGTTTTATCTTGTAAAAAGTACTATAAGTGACGGTTTTTTATTTTCTGCTCCATTAATATTTTATCAGCTAATATTTTCCACTTTTATAGGTGTGCTTTTAGTGTATTTATCTTTTTTAGAGCCCATTAGATTGGAGTCTATTAGTGATGATACTAAAGAGACTGTTTTTGTTTTTGTTTTTTACTCAGTGATGATTATTTTAATAGGGTATTGCTTATTTATAAAGTTCTTTAGCATTAACTCAGCACTTTTAAGGTATGATATAAATGTGGATGAAATTAAAACTTTGATAAGGGTGGGGATCTTTTTTATTGGTTTTTACACTCTTTTTAAGTTTGTTCTAAATTATTCTGTTTCACCTTTGGTGTCATTAATAAAAGGTGATTTCGTTAATGCTGCGTTACTACGCGCTGCTATTCAAAAAAGAGAACTTTCTGTTGATTTAGCTTACATTGGAAAGATAGCGTATTTATTCTGCTTTTATTTACCAATTGCATCCCTATATACTTATTTGGGAACTAAAAATAAAGTTTTTATAAAATACTTCATTATTTCATTAATTATTTCAGTGCCAAATTTGATGTTTGATATACAAAAAGCACCTATGCTTATTCTAGTTATGGGATTTTTTTTCGCTTACATTCAGTTTTATACAGCTTCAGTTTCAATGATAATTAAACTCTCATTGTTAATGCTTTTTCTTATCTTATTTTATGGTTTTTTTATGGGGAAAGAGGGGGGGCTTAACGAGGTTGTCATTAGTATTATGGATAGGTTGTTGGTTGGGCAAAACCAAGGGATGTATTATTTCTACCAGTACTATCCACCAAGTCTACAGGGGGTTTTTTCAGATTTGCCATTTTCTGAACTTCTTGGTGTTAGGGAGCCTAAACCAGATGAATTAATACTTCCTTACATCTATAAAGATCTTACAAACTTAGTGAATTCAAATACTTTTTTTATTGGGGAAGCATGGGCCTTTTTTTCTTGGGAAGGTGTGTTTATTGTTCCTTGGATTGTTGTACTAATACTATCGTTTTACTTATATTTCTTTAGGTTTCTCATTATAAAGAATCACTATATTTGGTGGCCAGCTTCATTGGTTTTTTTTGCTACTATTCCAATAAATCAATCTTTACAGTTTATTTTGTATCAAAAATATTTTTTCTATTTTTTGTTCTTTCTAATTATTCCTATTATATTTATTAAAAAAGGTAAGTTGAGTTAATTATGGTGTATATATGCGTATCTACAACCTATGATAGGTTAATGACTTTAAGCCCTTTTATAAATATAGATAATAATGAGCATGTATCTTACATAGTCTCGTGTCAAGGGAACAGAGTAATTCCAACAGATGAATATAGAAAAAAGACTTTGGAGATTTTTGGTAATAATGTTTTAATTTCTTTTATCGATGGCTTTGGCCTATCAATCAATAGGAATAATGCTATTTTTCAAGCACTCAAAATTGCCGATAATAAAGATTATATATATATTTGTGATGATGATGTTGAGATTAACTTTCGAGGACTTAAAAAGCTTACCTCTCTAATGGAAGATAAAAATTTAGAATTTGCTGTAGGAAAGGTCGAAACTTTTGATGGTGAGGAGTTTAAGTGTTATAAAAATGATAGTTTCAATATATCATCACTGTCATGTGGCAAAATAAGTAGTATAGAGATTATTGTATCTGTTGAATTTTTATCAGAAAATTCGATTCGGTTTAATGAAATGTTTGGATTAGGTGCTAGGTACCCTTCAGGTGAAGAGTTTATTTTTTGTAACGATTTACTCAAAGCAGGTGGAAGAGGTTTCTTTTTCCCTATTGTAGTTTGCAAGCACCCTCCAGTTTCAAGCGGCACTGATTTTTTTACTACAAAAGCTAGAGTACAAGCTAAAGGTGCTATGTTATCTGCTGTTTATGGTACCCCTTGTGGGTTCTTCCTCGCTCTTTTGTTTAGTTTGAAAAAGTTTCCTAAGTACATGAACTCAATATCTTTTTTTGCATTCACGAAAGAGATTTTAAAAGCAGCTCTAAATTACAAAATTTAACGTAGTTTTTTAGGTATTATTGTATGAAAACATTTCGGATATGTGTTGTGGGTACTGGTTATGTTGGTTTATCTAACGCAATGCTTTTAGCGCAGCATAACAAGGTCGTTGCTTTGGATATTGATGAGCAAAAGGTTGCTCTATTACAAAGTAAACAATCGCCAATCGTTGATACGGAAATTAGCGATTTTTTACAAAATAAGCCACTTAATTTTACTGCTACAACTAATAAAGAGTCTGCGCTTTTGAATGCAGAGTTTGTAGTTATTGCCACCCCAACTGATTATGACCCAGAAACCAACTATTTTAATACTCGCTCGGTAGAGTCGGTAATTTCTGATGTGTTAGCAATAAACCCAACCGCAACTATGATTATTAAATCGACAGTGCCTGTGGGTTATACCAAGGCGGTTAAAGAACAGTTTGGCACTGATAATGTTATTTTTTCGCCTGAGTTTTTACGTGAAGGTAAAGCGCTATACGATAACTTACACCCATCACGCATTATTGTGGGTGAACAAAGTGAGCGCGCAAAAGTTTTTGCAAATTTATTGGCAGAAGGCGCTGTAAAAACCGATATCGAAGTATTATTTACTGACTCAACCGAAGCTGAGGCGATTAAGTTATTTTCGAACACTTACCTTGCAATGCGTGTAGCTTATTTTAACGAGCTAGACAGCTACGCTGAAAGCCATGGTTTAGATGCAAAACAGATTATTGAAGGTGTAGGCCTAGACCCACGTATTGGTAAACATTATAACAACCCATCGTTTGGCTATGGTGGTTACTGTTTACCAAAAGATACCAAGCAGCTTTTGGCTAACTACCAAAATGTACCGAACAATATGATCCGCGCGATTGTTGATGCCAATACAACCCGTAAAGATTTTATTGCTAAATCGATAATTAAACGCAACCCTAAAGTGGTGGGGATTTACCGTTTAGTGATGAAGTCAGGCTCTGATAATTTTAGGGCGTCGGCTATTCAAGGCATTATGAAACGCATTAAGGCTAAAGGTATTGAGGTGGTAGTTTACGAACCAACCTTTGAAGGCGAAGCGTTCTTTAATTCGCGTGTGATCAAAAACCTTGATGAGCTTAAAAATATCTCTGATGTAATTGTATCGAACCGGATGGCCGAAGAGCTGCAAGATGTAGCAGATAAGGTTTATACCCGCGATTTGTTTGGTAGTGATTAAGCTAAACTAGCTTTAAGTGGTAAGCCGAGTGTGCATATTCGCCGCTGAGGTGATAGATGGCACCGTAGGCGTGAAATTTATTTCGCGCGATAGTATTTGCACTAAGAGAAGTGAATGAGAAATAAAAGAGAAAGCCAGAATAAACTTTGGTTTGATTTACTCTTTTTAATTATTGGTTTTAACGAAAATATATGAAAAACCATTCAGCTTGTATCTACTTTGGTACTGTTAGTTTGATGTTATTGTAGATTAAATTATTAAATAAGGGACTAGTTATGAAAGCTGTTATTCCTGTTGCGGGCCTTGGTACTCGCATGTTACCGATGACAAAGGCAATTCCTAAAGAAATGCTGCCTTTAGTTGATAAACCGCTTATTCAATACATAGTAAACGAGTGTGTAGCGGCAGGTGTTAAAGAGATTGTATTAGTTACCCATAGCTCTAAAAATGCCATAGAAAACCACTTTGATACCAGCTTTGAGCTTGAAGCAACCCTCGAAAAACGTGTAAAACGTACTCTGCTTGAAGAAGTACGCTCTATCTGTCCACCCGATGTAACCATTATGCACGTACGCCAAGGCGAGGCTAAAGGATTAGGCCATGCTGTTTTGTGTGCAAAACCAATCGTGGGTGATGACGACTTTGTTGTTGTATTGCCCGATGTAATTTTAGATAGCTACACTGCAGATCAAAAAACCGAAAACATTGCTGCTATGATCAAGCGTTTTAATGAAGTTAAAGCAAGCCAAATCATGCTTGAACCAGTACCACAAGAAAGCGTACATAAATATGGTATTGCTGATATTAGTGGCGTGAAAATTAAAGCGGGCGAAAGTGCACCAATTAAAACTATGGTCGAAAAGCCAAAAGCTGAAGAAGCACCATCTAACCTTGCAGTTGTAGGTCGTTATGTGTTATCTAAAGCGATTTGGCCATTACTTGCTAAAACACCAGCGGGTGCAGGCGGCGAAATTCAGCTTACTGATGCTATCGATGAGCTAATGAAGCACGAAATTGTTGAAGCATTCCACATGAGCGGCCGTGCCCACGACTGTGGCGATAAACTAGGCTATTTAAAAGCGATAGTTGAATACAGCATGGGTGACGAAAACTTGGGTGAAGAATTTACTGATTTCGTAACGCAAATGGTTATCCCTTCTGAAAGACACTTGAAGGCAGTCTAATTTAATTAGGTTATTGAACCGTATAGATTAAAAATTAATTAAGGTCTAGAGAATACTAATTTTCTGGCCCTTTTTTGCTGCGTGCGTATAAGAAAATATTACAAAGATGGAAGTTTTATGACCATTTTAGTCACCGGCGGAGCCGGATACATCGGTTCTCACACCGTATTAGAGTTATTACAACAAGGTACTGACGTTGTTGTACTCGATAACTTAAGCAATTCATCAAATGAGTCATTGGCTCGCGTAAAAAAAATAACAGGCAAAGACGTCACGTTTTATCAAGGTGATATTTTAGATAGAGCCTGCTTAGACAAAATCTTCAGTGAACATACTATTGATAGTGTTATTCACTTCGCAGGTTTAAAAGCGGTTGGTGAATCGGTTGTAAAACCTATCGAGTATTAT
>NZ_JAYMDY010000025.1:0-34326 GCF_037027245.1 Pseudoalteromonas sp. CH_XMU1449-3 | reverse complement strand
GTGAAATGACAACACAAACGTATTTTTATATTGAAAAATACTACAACTCAGTAAGAAGGCATGGCACCCTAGGGTATAAAAGTCCCATGCAGTACGAACAAGTTAATTAAACCCCGTGTCTACTTTATCGGGGTCAGATCAATTTGCTTACAGCTTACAGCTTACAGCTTACAGCTTACAGCTAGTTTTAGATCTGGCCTTGAACCGTCGCGATAATACGTCTAGCGCCACCATGATCTCGGTGTTCACCTAAATAAATACCTTGCCATGTGCCTAGCATTAAGCGGCCTTGATTAATTGGTATGGTGAGTTCAGCACCTAATGTACTGCTTTTTATATGGGCTGGCATATCGTCATCACCTTCATAATCATGACGATAATAACTTTGTCGTTCTGGCACAAAATGATTGAAGTGACTTTCCATATCCATTCTTACTGTAGGATCTGCATTTTCGTTAATAGTTAAGCTTGCAGAAGTGTGTTGAATGAATAGGTGTAATAAGCCGACTTTGTATTGTGCTATCTCTGGAAGTTGACGAAGTAGCTCGTCATCAATGATGTGAAAGCCTCGTGAGCGAGGCTTCAATTGAATGGTTTTTTGCTGCCAGCTCATAGTTTATCAAAGCTAACTTCAATATTGGCGTTACCATCAGCAGATGTGAATGGAATTAACACTTTAGCGCCTTCACATTTATGTGCAATTGTATGTCCCTTACCAGACACTACAACTGGCGTTGCCATATCAAACTCATAGCCTTTTTCGCCAAGTAGGTTTTTAGCGCCACCTGTTACCATGTTAGTAATTTCACCTACCATGTCGGTTACTTCTTCGTTCACCGTATCAGGGCGTTCACCTAGCATTCTTTCCATAATGGTCAGTGCTAGATTTTCATCAAAGGTGATTGAAAGTGAACCTTTAGTTTGTGGGCCAACCATACCAATCAAACCTGATACATCGCCACGGGCTAGTTCGTCTTTCTTTAAACTAGGTTTACCCGGCTTTAATTCTGTTTGAGCCATAGTGCTCAATACATTTAATAATGATGATAAAAAAGGGTTGATGAACTCCACATTCATTATTTATTTTCCCTTAGGTTTCGAAATGCCGTTAATCATACTTTAAGTGTAGTGGTTGTTTCAAACACCGCACTTATTCTTTGCATTTTTCGCATTTACCGTGCGCTTCAATTGTTTGTCCTGAGACAATAAATCCACTTTCTGCCGCTAAGTTATTAAGTTCATGAGAAATTACTGTTGAATGCAATTCTTTTACATAACCACAGCTGTCACAAATTAATAACTGTACAGGGTGAATGTGATCAAAATGATGGCACAGCATAAATGAGTTGGTGCTTTCAATTTTATGAATAAAGCCAAGTTCCGATAAGAAATCGAGCGCTCGATAAATAGTGGCAGGTTTT
Organism: Pseudoalteromonas sp. CH_XMU1449-3; assembly: GCF_037027245.1. NCBI lineage: Bacteria > Pseudomonadati > Pseudomonadota > Gammaproteobacteria > Alteromonadales > Pseudoalteromonadaceae > Pseudoalteromonas > Pseudoalteromonas sp. CH_XMU1449-3. Next base: position 32,905 of record NZ_JAYMDY010000025.1, on the reverse strand, counting down.
GCGCCTGACTCAGTTAATTTGAGTTGTTCTAATAGGTCATAAGCACCCACACCACCTTGCGCACTAGCTAATAGGCGGAATACTTTTTCACGGATAGGTGTGAAACGTGCACCACGATTATCGCATACTTGTTTTGCTTTACTGACGAGTGATTCTATATTCATCTTCTCTTATCCTTACGCTACCGTGATATACTAACATACTGTATTGTAGTTGCAGTGTTTTTATTCGCTAACACGTTTTCAGGGAGTTTTCTTAATGAGTGAATTGCTAGCTGCATTCATTTTCTTTTTCGCTGTCATTGATCCTATCGGGACCGTGCCTGTTTTTATTGCTGTTACACGCTGGGATGATGCCAAGTTCAAGCGCAAAGTTGCATTAAAAGCGGTTGGCGTTTCGGCATTGGTGCTATTATTTTTTGTTGTTGCGGGCGAGTTACTTTTAAACGCGATCAATATTCCACTTTCGGCATTTCAGATTGCCGGAGGTATCGTATTATTACTTTTTGCTCTGTCGATGATCTTCGGTGAAAGTAAACCAGAAACAGAAATCAAAAGTGTTCGAGATAGCACAGAAACCGCTATTTTCCCTTTGGCGATTCCTTCTATTGCCAGCCCCGGTGCCATGCTTGGTGCAGTACTGATGACTCGAAATACCGAATACACTTGGTATGAGCAGCTTATAACCTCATCAATTATGCTTTCTGTGTTAATAATCGTACTGGTTTTATTACTACTTGCCACGCATGTTCATAAGTTAATTGGTGATAGTGGCGCGAGCATTATCAGTCGAGTGATGGGCTTAATTTTATCGTCAGTGGCGGTTACCAATATCTTAGGGGGTATCGCTCACTACTTCGGTTTGAGTGTTGTCGGCTAGTTTTAATTTAAAGTGCATTTTCAGTGATTTAAACTTTGAATAATTGCCTTCTTTTATCTAACTTTAAAGAAGGCAATATAAAATTTAAGGAACAAAGAATGCTAATCAAAAATGTCGTCTTATCTGTTTTTCTGATTTTTAGTTTAGGTGCTTGCATGGAGCCGACCTATGATAGTGGTAAGCTAAAAGTCATTGAAGTAACAGATCATGATTTTAAAATTAATGGTGAAAGCGCAGTAACCGTAATTGTTGGTCATGCCAATGTGGCGGAATACAGCTTTTCACTTCGTAAAAGTGATTTAAAGAAAGGCACGCTCCTGCAGTCTGTGTCTGACAGTAATCCAAATGTACGTGCAGATGGTACCTTCTTTAGTGAATATTATGTGCAATCAAAAGATCATGATACGCGTGCATCAATTGAAATTGTCGAAATGGACCCCGTTGAGAAAGTAGCGCGAATTGCAGTGGGTGCTAAGTTAGTTAACCTGAAAAACGAGGACTACAAAGAGCTTGAAATTACGATTTTGGAGCTTACGGGCCAAAACCTTGAACATCTCCTAAGTAAAGTAAAAATGTAGACTTAGCATTTTACCTTATTCATCAAAGAAGTGAGATTGCAGTACACTTCTTCGCCTCTTTTCATTATCAGATCTTTGATTAAGCCATGCCGCGAGCCAGCTTCGGTGGTATAATGGTCGCAATTTTTCATTTCGGTGCATACCTAAAGGGTATGTGTCATCGCTATATTAAGCGTTAATCGTATTAGGTAATTTAAGTTGCAAGTAAATGCATTGATCTTTAAAGGGGCCATGTTATGAGCACAACGACATTAAACCGCCGTTTTTCCGTGGCACCCATGTTAGATTGGACTGATCGTCACTGTCGAACCTTTCACCGCAAAATGACTAAGCATGCTGTGCTATATACAGAGATGGTGACAACCGGCGCTATTTTATTTGGTAAAGGCGATTACTTACACTTTAATGAGCATGAAGGGCCAGTGGCACTGCAACTTGGTGGCTCAGATCCTGAAGCGTTGGCTAAGTGTGCAAAGTTAGCGGCGGAGCGCGGCTATCATGAAGTAAATTTAAATGTCGGCTGTCCGTCTGATCGTGTACAAAATGGTCGTTTTGGTGCTTGTTTAATGGCTGAGCCTAAACTGGTTGCTGACTGCGTTGCTGCAATGAAAGCCGAAGTGACTATTCCTGTTACTGTTAAAACGCGCATTGGTATTGATGAGCAAGACTCGTATGAGTTTTTATGTGCTTTAATTGAAGCAAGTCATGATGTTGGCTGTGATGACTTTATTATTCATGCGCGTAAAGCGTGGTTAAATGGCTTAAGCCCAAAAGAGAATCGTGAGATCCCACCTCTTGATTACCCGCGGGTTTACCAGTTGAAAAAAGATTATCCGCAACTTCACTTAAGCTTAAATGGTGGCGTGAAAACAATTGCTGATAGCGTAGCTCACCTTGAGTATGTTGATGGCATTATGATTGGTCGTGAAGCGTATAGTAATCCGTTTATTTTGTCTGAGGTTGACGAAAACATTTATGGTGATGAAGCCTTTACGCTGAGTCGTCATCAGGTTGTGCGCTCGATGTACGACTATATTGAAGACGAAATGAGTAAAGGCGCTAACTTTTGGCATATTGCTCGCCATATGTTGGGAATTTTTCAAGGCCAACCTGGTGCGCGTGGTTTTAGACGCCACCTTTCAGAAAAAGGCCATGGTAAAGCGGCCGATTTATCTGTTATGGATAAAGCCTTAAGTTTTGTCCCAGAAGCCTAATCACAAAGCCTATTAAAAAAGCCACATTTTGTGGCTTTTTTTGATCCTAAAATTTAGTGAAAAAGTTAATTTTTTAGTCAAATTAGTTATTTTTCATTCAGTCACTAGTCAGCCTAAATCTAAATTTAATTGACTCAACTCATTGTATATAAATGATAATTTTAATTTATTCGTTAGTTGGCACAAGAATTGGAATCTCCTAGCTGTATTAACCCAATAATCAACAGGAGAGTCACATGGGTGTATTAAATCGCGTAAATGACATTATTCAGGCAAACCTTTCTGCAGCATTAGACAAAGCTGAAGATCCTGAAAAGTTACTTAATCTACTCGTGCAAGAAATGCAGGATGCACTGACTGAATGCCGTGCAACTGCTGCGACATTTTTAACGCAAGAAAAGCAAATGAAGCGTGAAATTGCAGCGAAACAAGCGAAAGTAGCTGACTGGCAAGCGAAAGCAGAAAAAGCGTTGAGTAAAGATCGCGATGATCTTGCCAAAGCAGCATTAGTTGAAAAGCAGCGTTTAACGACAGAAATCGAAGCGCAACAAGCTGAAATGGATAAAGTGGCAGAGTCACTCGCTAAATTGACAGAAGATTGTCAGCGTTTACAAAACAAGCTTGCAGATGCAAAGGCCAAACAGCTGACTTACATGCAAAAAGAACGCGTTGTTACAGCACGCTTAAAAGTAAAAGAGCAGCTGCATAGCAGTAAAGTTGAAGATGCATTAGCGCGTTTTGACTACTTAGAGCAGCGCGTTGAAAACATTGAGTCGCAAGTTGAGGCGTATGAACTGACACAAAGTGATGCTGCAAATTCAACAGCAGCACAATTCGCTGCCCTTGAGAAAGATGAAGCAATCGATAAAGAGCTTGCTGACTTGAAAGCAACGATGAAGCAGTCGGCTTAGGAGGTTAATAATGAATACTTATCACACATCGACACGTTGGTACCGTGATCTGAGTAATAAAAAGATCTCGGGTGTATGTAGCGGACTCGCTGCGCGCTTAGGCTTCCCTGTATGGTCAACACGTCTGGTCATGATCATATTACTTATTCAAATGCCGCTGTTAATAGGCGTGGGTTATTTAGTGGCTCATTGCACTTTACCAGTGAAAGGTTACTAGGAGTAGGACATGAAAACGTTAGCTATCATCATTTTGGCAATGTTATTACTATGCACTGATGCGGTTTCATTTGTATCGTTTGACTCATGGCAATTACCTTTATCAATTGCTGATATGAGTTGGGCTGGGCTTGAGGTCATCGGTGCAATAGTGGCAGTCATTGCCGTCGTTGCAGGTGTTGCGCTATTCACTATTGGGCTGCTAGGCGCAGGTGTTGTTGCTTTGATTGGTGTTTTGCTTGCGTTTTTATTTGGCTCAGTAATGATTGCATGGCCACTTTTACTAATCGCAGCATTATGCTGGTTGATTGCCGATAACAAAAAATCGCCAGCTTAAGGTACTAATAAACTGCCTTAATACATAAAATATGCTAAATTTAGCGGGTAAGTTAATGTCTTAACAAGGATTAAAACATAATGAAACTGTGGCCCGCACTCTCTTTTCTTACCGCAAGTTTATTCTTTAGTACTTTTTTATCTGCCCATAGTGGCCATGATCATAGCGATGTTGCCGAAGTAGCCGTAAGCAATGCGCAGGTACGTGAATTTTTACCAGCCAGTAAAGCCAGCGTGGCTTATTTAACTATTACTAACCCAAGTGAGCATGCAACGGTATTAACTAAAGCTGAGCTTGATGGTTTAGGACGTGTTGAAATTCATCAGCATACTCATGTTGATGGCATGATGAAAATGGAACAGGTTTTATCATTAAAGATTGATGGTCACAGCAGTGTTGAGTTTAAACCGGGTGGTTATCACTTAATGGTGTTTGAACCTGAAGATCAACTAAAAGCAGGGCAAGAACGAAAACTCACGCTATATTTTAATGATGGCAATCGAGTTTTTACTCAAGCCAAGGTTGTGTCTTTACAAGAAATGTCTGAGCAGGCATCAAAAAAAAGTAAAGAGCACTCACATCACTAGGAGGTATTATGTCTGAGCATAAAGGAAAAATAGCCAGTGCATTACTTATTATACTAATTATTTTTTACGCGATTGCTGTTTACTGGAGTAGTGAACCAGCTCGTATGGATGTTGTTAGCAAGGCAAAACAGGAAGCGCAAATGCGCGGTGAAAAGTTTGTCACCGGCTACACAACAACAACTACGTTGATCAATGTGGCAAGTACATTATTAAATAAGCCTGGCGGCTACTTATCTAACGATATGATGCCACCAAGTGTAATGATGGATAACATGCCGGCGTGGGAATATGGCGCGCTTGAGATGACCCGAGATTTAGTGTTGTCGATGCGTAAAGACTTCAGCCGTTCACAGTCTCAATCAACTGAGCACGAAGCACTTAAAAAAGCACAGCCGCAATTTAATATAAGCTCGGTAGCATGGGCATGGCCTAGCGCAGAAACTGAATATCAAAAGGGTATTGATTTACTTATTGTATACCGTACCCAAATTGCGGATCAGAACGATCGAGATAGCCAGTTTTATGCCCGTGCCGATAACTTACGTGGCTGGTTAAAAGAAGCTGAAAAGCGCTTAGGTAGTTTAAGTCAGCGTTTAAGTGCAAGTGTTGGCCAAGATCGTTTGAACACTGATTTAGCTGGCGATACTGCGGCTCATCAAGCAACATACACCCCTTTGCAAAGCCAAGTAAAAACATCTTGGTGGCAAATTGATGATGTATTTTATGAATCGCGTGGTGCAACGTGGGCATTACTGCACTTTTTACAAGCGGTTGAATATGATTTTGCTGATGTCTTAGAAAAGAAAAATGCTCGTGTTAGTCTGCAACAAATTATTCGTGAATTAGAGGCCACGCAAGAAACTGTGTGGAGCCCAATGATCTTAAATGGCAGTGGTTTTGGTTTTGTTGCTAACCACTCACTGGTCATGGCGAATTATATTTCTCGAGCCAATGCGGCTCTAATTGAACTTAGCGAACTTTTAGCGCAAGGATAAAATGATGAAAAAGTACTGTTTAGCAGCTGCCCTTTCAATGGCCTGTTTAGCTCCAACAGCGCAAGCTGATACATTATTAGGTTTATACCTAGGTGTAGATGGCTGGCAATCAGATAACAGCGGTAGTTTTGCTCAAGACGGAAATCTACAAAGCTTTAAATTTGATGATGAAACGTTTACGAGCTACTACGCAGCACTTGAGCACCCAGTGCCGTTAGTACCAAACATTAAACTAAAATACACTGAACTTGAGTTAAATGGTGATACAACACTTGATGAAACATTTAGTTTTGGTGGTTCTGATTACGTTGTAGGCACACAAGTAGGCACAGTGAGTGATTTATCACATGTTGACTACATCCTATATTACGAAATCTTTGATAATGATTTGGTTTCAATTGATTTAGGTGTAAACGCTAAACAATTTGACGGTGAAATTACGGTAACGGGTACTTCGCAAGAAGGTGGCCCAAGTACAACTGAGCGCGTTGATTTTTCTGGTTTCGTACCTTTAGTGTATGGTCGTGCTGAAGTTGGCTTGCCGTTAACAGGTTTAAGCGTATTCTTTGAAGGTAGCTTACTGGCTATCGACGATAGCAAAATTCAAGACTACCAAGCGGGTGTTGCATACGCTTTACTTGATAACTTAGCAATTGATATGGACATTAAAGCGGGTTACCGCTCAATGACTTTAGAGCTTGATGATATTGATGATATCTACACAGATTTAGATGCATCAGGCCCATTTGCGGGTATTCAAATCCACTTCTAATCGAGTTTTTCGGTTTATATTTAGCTGGCAGCTTTATTTTAAAGCTTGCCAGCTAACTTCAAATTCATCTTCTAATGATGTTGAAAGTATCTGCTTATAAGCCTTATTTATTGGCGATGCGATTAGCTTTCTTAACTCGTCGCCCGTTTGTGTAAATTTATAATAACTGAGTACTAAGTCATTACTTTTTGCTTTTAAAACCAAGCGTTGATTCATAAAGCTCAGCACCAGTTCTTGGCCAGCTTTTAAAACAGCTGATTCGATTTCTTTTCGATACAGCAAGTTAATATCCATCAGGGTAAGAATGTCAGGAAAGCTAACAGGGGTTTTCCCTAAATTAAATGACACCTTGTTACCTTTTCTAAGTAAATCAAACAGCGAAGGCTTCTTGTAAAAGCCAAGTAAAATTAAGTGGCTGTTATCTTTTTCATTGAAGCCACACAGTGATGTACAGCGCTGAAGGGCATCTGCTTCGCGCTGTGTCATGTGTTTAAGTGTTTGTAAGCTTTTAATCGAAAAGGTGCCCGGTGACACGGTCTCACCTGCGAGTATTTTTGCCCATAGCTTTTGCATTGAAGAATTAGCTGTGTCTTCACATAAACTAATAAAGCGCTCTATCCAATCAAAATCTGGTTGTTGTTGGCCCGTGACATCGGGGCAAAACGCCATAGCCATCGCCATAATGGTTTCGATATTTTCTTGGCGCTTAATGAATTGAATTTCTTGGCGAGTTTGAGCGCGCTCTAAAAGGCTTGCTTGCGCTTTAATTTGATAAGCTAACTGCTGTTGACCTTGTGGTGAATAGCTGTCATCACCAGCATGGTTGATCCTAGCCGATGATGCCTTATGAATAGGGTAGCCAAGCTGGTTTTCTATGATATTAGCAAGATTAACTCTCGCCTGAGCTGCTTTCACTGTCATCGGTCACACTGTCCTTGCCTGTTGTTGCTAACTGCGCATGAGTTTTGATGTTATTGAGCGCCAGTTTTACTGTGTTATTGAGAATATACTGGCTTAGTAAAGCAAGGTAGCCACCAATAATAGGGGTGTTGACCTCACCTTTTAATGAACACTCAATGTTAACGTTATCGCCTTCAGGTAAATAGCGAATTGTGCCTTGGGCAATGTGTTCTTTATTAAATAAGATATTAAATGAAAGCTGGCTGTTGTCGAGTTGGGTGATGGTCATTTCACCTTCGCCAAAGCGACTTTGCCAAAATTGATGTGCACCTACTCCTTGGCTAGGTTCTGCAAGGGTAAATTTAATACTCGGGTCGACAGCCTGCCATGGTTGCCATTTGGGCCATTGATTAAAGTCGCCAACAAGGCTCGCAACCTCAGCACTGCTCGCATTCACTTTAATTGATTTGTGAACGGTATATTGCGGTGAAAGCATGAGCCCAATCACAAGTGAGATCAGAATGCTGATAAAAATCGCTTTTAGGGTAAAAATGAGTATTTTAATAATCTCACCTCAGGCAATTGTTTTATAACTTTCATAACATTATACGTAACATAGACTATAATCTGTTTGATACTATATAAGCTATCACTAATGTATCATAGTTAAATAAGTGATAGAATTTTGAGCATCGCTGTAAAATGGAGTGGCGCCATAGTTACAGTATTACGGGGATCACTCTAAGGAATTATTAATGGCATCAGAGAGTAACGACTTTTTGTTTAGTGACCAAGATGACGAACAGTTAGTGGATGAAACTGTCTCTGATTTTTGGGACGTATTAATTGTCGATGATGATCCAGAAATACATTCAGTTACTAAGCTTGCTCTTTCAGGCGTTGAGTTTTGGGATAAAGGGCTGCGATTCCATCATGCCTACTCAGGTGCAGAAGCGCTCGAACTACTTAAAAATGACCATTCGATTTCGGTAATTCTTCTTGATGTGGTTATGGAGTCAGATGATGCTGGTTTGCAAGTTGTAAAGCAGGTTAGAGAATGCCTTAATAATCACAATGTGCGCATTATTTTACGTACCGGGCAACCAGGCTATGCACCTGAAGAAAAAGTGATCCGCGAATACGATATCAACGACTACAAAACAAAAACAGAACTTACACGTAGTAAACTTATCACCGCCCTGGTTACTGCTATTCGCTCTTATGAGCAAGTATGTCAGCTCGAATTTCAAAGCCGCGCGTTAAATAATATTTTGTATGCATCTAAGGCTATTCTTGGCTTTACTGATATCAAAGCCTTTTCAATGGCAGTGATTAAGCAGCTCTCAATTATTTTAGATTGCGAACCGCAAGGTTTACTGTGTGGTTCTATTGAAGATGACAATCAGGTTTATGTTTTAGGTGGTTGTGCTGAATATAATGAGTTTATTGGCCAGGGTATTGAGCAGCTTGATGATGGCCGTATTATCATGCAAGTTAACAACTGCCTAGCCCAAGGTGAGCATCAGCACACCGATGTAGATAGTACGTACTTATTAAAAAGCAAAAACCGCCAAGCAGCTATTTACTTAGAAACCGAGCACACACCAAGTCCTTCGCAACTACAATTTGCAGAGATATTTTTAACTAATGTCAGTGTTGGTCTTGATAATGTTAGGTTGTTCAACCGTTTACGTGATGCAGCTTATAAAGATGTTTTAACTGGCTTATCGAATCGTAACGATTTCATGAATAAAGTGGAGCGTTACTACCAGCCGGGTAAAAGTGATTATGTCTTTTTATTAATTGATGTTGCGCAATTCTCAGATATTAATAATGGCTTAGGCCAAGAGATTGGTAACTTATTACTAAATGCCATTGTTGATAGACTGCATCAAGAATACCCAAATGCAAAGCTGCTCTCGCGCATTGGTGCAGATGTGTTTGGCTTACTGTTACCCGTTGGTGAATGTGATGTTGAGCTACTACGCGAGCATTTAAGTTTGCCGTTTAATGCCGGTGAACACATTTTACCAATCAACTTTAAAATTGGTTTATGTTATCAAAGTGATTTCTTACAAGCAGGGATCGAGACCTTAAAGCTGGGCTACATTGCACTTAACCAAGCTAAAAAACAATCTTCTGAAATGGTGGTGACGTATACCCCAGACATGGAAGAGAAAATGGCTTGGCGTTTAGGGATCATCAGACAGCTTCGCCAAGATTTTGAGCAGCGTAAATTAGAGGTTTGGTTTCAGCCACAACTTGATTTAAACACCCTTGAAATCATTGGCTGTGAAGCGCTACTGCGTTGGCCGTCAGGTAATGGTCAGTATATTTCGCCGGCGATTTTCGTTCCTATGGCAGAAGATGCCGGTTTAATTGTTGAAATAGGGCAATGGGTGCTAGAGCAAGCATGTATGCAGCAAAAGCGCCTCGAAGCAATGGGCTTTGCAATTAGCATTGCTGTAAATGTTTCAGTGCCGCAATTTAAAGTTAAAGGCTATGCGCAGCAGGTTAAAGACACTTTAATTAAGTACGATGTAAAGCCGCAGTTTATTGAACTCGAAGTGACCGAAAGCGTGGTAATGGATGAGCTAGCTAATGTGATCACCACATTAAAAGAGCTTAAAGAGTTTGGTATTGAGATTGCGATTGACGACTTTGGTACAGGGTTCTCATCGTTAAGTTACTTGCAAAAACTGCCATTAGACAGACTTAAAATTGATCGCGCTTTTATCAAAGACTTACCAGGTCAAGATTGTCAGGCGATTGCTGCGTTAATTATTTCTCTTGGTGCAAGGTTAGGCTTAAAAACCATAGCAGAAGGCGTCGAGACACAAGCGCAAGCAGATTATTTAGCCCAGCTTGGCTGTGATGAAGTGCAAGGCTTCATGTATGCTAAGCCTATGCCAGAAAAAGAGTTAATTACCTACCTGCAAGCTAAACAATAGAAAGTTTCAACAAAAGCATATTAATTAAACAGCGCCCTCCCATGTGAAGGGCGTTTTGTTTTCTATAATAATCCATAAGAGTGGGGTATAATTCGCCCCTTTTGTTAGCAGAGTACACTTTATGAGCGCATTAAAAGCCGAGCGAGGCCTGTTTTCTTACCCTAAGTATTGGGCTGAATGCTATGGCACGGCGCCATTTTTACCAACCACTCGTGCAGAAATGGACGCGTTAGGCTGGGATAGCTGTGACGTGATCATTGTCAGTGGTGATGCGTATGTAGATCACCCTAGTTTCGGTATGGCTGTGATAGGGCGTATGCTTGAGTCACAGGGTTTTCGTGTGGGTATAATTGCACAGCCTGATTGGAACTCAAAAGATGCCTTTATGGCGTTAGGTAAGCCTAACTTATTCTTTGGTGTTACAGCGGGTAATATGGACTCGATGATCAACCGTTATACTGCTGAAAAGCGTATGCGTCATGATGATGCTTATACGCCGGGTAACATAGGCGGTAAACGTCCTGACCGTGCGGTAGTTGTATACAGCCAACGCTGTCGCGAAGCTTATAAAGATGTGCCGCTGATCATTGGTGGTATTGAGGCGAGTTTACGCCGTATTGCTCATTATGATTATTGGCAAGAAAAAGTACGCCGTAGCGTATTGTTTGATGCCAAAGCTGACATTCTAATTTACGGTAATGCTGAGCGCCCACTTGTTGAAGTTGCCCACCGTATTGCTGCGGGTGAGTCGGTTGAGACAATTCAAGATATTCGTGGTACTGCGGTTATTCGTAAAGAACCATTACCGGGTTGGCGTGGTAGTGACTCAACTGCAATTGATAAAATCGGTAAGATTGATCCAATTCCAAACCCGTATGGCGCAGATGATGTGGGTTGTAGTAAATCTGAATTTAAAAAAGCAGGTATTGATTTAAGTGCCGAGGCGGCTAAGCCAATCACTATCCAGCCAGCTCGTCCTAAGCCTTGGGAAAAGACCTACGTTAAGCTACCAGCGTATGAGCAAGTAAGCGTAAATAAACCGCTTTATGCCCATGCCTCGCGTATTTTGCACCAAGAAACAAACCCAGGTTGTGCACGTGCGTTATTTCAACGCCATGGAGACCGTTCTATTTGGGTTAACCCGCCTGCATTTCCGCTTGAAACTGAAGAAATGGATGGCGTATTTGGTTTGCCATATCAGCGTATTCCGCACCCAAGCTACGGCGATGAAAAAATCCCAGCCTATGAAATGATTAAAACCTCGGTGAACATCATGCGTGGTTGCTTTGGTGGCTGTTCTTTCTGTTCGATTACAGAGCACGAAGGACGTATTATTCAAAGCCGTTCTGAGCAATCAATTATTGATGAAATTGAGCAAATTCGTGACAGAGTACCGGGCTTTACTGGGGTTATCTCTGACTTAGGTGGACCGACAGCGAATATGTACAAGTTGCGCTGTAAGAGTAAAAAAGCAGAGAGTACATGCCGACGTTTATCATGTGTTTATCCTGATATCTGTAAGCACATGGACACGGATCACACCCCAACTATTGAGCTTTATAAAAAAGCCCGTGATGTAAAAGGTGTGAAGAAAATTTTGATTGCGTCTGGCGTACGTTATGACTTAGCTGTAGAAGACCCTCGCTATGTAAAAGAGTTGGTTACCCATCACGTAGGCGGGTACTTAAAAATTGCCCCTGAGCATACTGAAGATGGTCCATTGTCTAAGATGATGAAGCCGGGCATGGGAGCTTACGATAAGTTTAAAGAGCTATTTGATAAATACTCAAAAGAAGCGGGTAAAAAGCAGTATTTGATCCCGTATTTTATTTCTGCTCACCCAGGAACGAAAGACGAAGACATGGTGAACATGGCGTTGTGGTTAAAGTCTAATGACTTTAAGCTTGATCAAGTGCAAAACTTTTATCCATCACCGATGGCCAATGCAACCACGATCTATCACACTGAGATGAACTCGCTGCGCAATATTAAGAACAATACTGAGCAAGTGCCTGTTCCAAAAGGCGCACGCCAGCGTCGCTTACACAAAGCGATTTTACGTTACCACGATCCTGCTGGTTGGCCGATGATCCGTGAAGCACTAAGAAAAATGGGCAAAGCGAATCTAATCGGTAAAGGACCGAACTGTTTGGTACCTGAAGAAGGTCGTAACGAGAAAGCTGCTAGAGGAAAGGGCGGTAAAGGCCGTGCGGCACTGACTCGTCACACCGGTTTTAGCCAGTTTAAAAAGGCCAATACCAAACCTCGAGTAGGTAAAAATAAGCAGCGCGCAAAGTAAAAGATATAAATACGGCCCTTAAAGGGCCGTTTTATATTAGATCAATAACCAGGTTGCGGTGCCTAAAAAGGCAAAGATACCAACAATATCAGTGACGGTTGTCAGTACCACACTGCCGGCGAGGGCTGGGTCTATTTTCATTTTCTTAAGAATTAATGGAATGCTCGCACCCGCAATACCAGCGGCAACAAGATTCATAAACATTGCAAAGGCCAGCACTGCGCCGAGTTTAAAGTCCCACTGCCATAGGGCAACCACACCAGCAATTAATATCGACCAAATAATGCCATTCAGTGCGCCAATCGCCAGCTCCTTAAGTAATAAGAAGCGTTGGTTGGTTTGGTTGATATGACCAACCGCTATACCACGAATAACCAGAGTTAGGGTTTGGCTACCCGCAACACCCCCCATTGAAGGGACGATACCATTGAGTACCGCTAAAATAGGCAAGATTGCTAAGGTGTTTTCGAAAAAGCTTGCCACAACGGCTGCTAACAATGCGGTTAATAAGTTAACCCCAAGCCAAATAGAGCGACGCTGCGAACTTTTTAGCACTGGCGCAAAGGTATCTTCTTCGTCGTCAAGACCAGCGAGGCTAAGCATGCTGTGTTCAGCATCTTCACGGATTACGTCAACGATATCATCGATGGTAATACGACCAAGCAAGTGAGCGTTATCATCGACGACAGGGGCTGAAATCCAGTTGTGACGTTCAAACAATTGCGCTACATCACTTTCATCCATAGAGATTAGGATTGACTCACAGTCTTCATCCATTAAATCACGAACAATTTTATCTGATGGGCTGGTCAGCAATGTAGTTAATGAAAGCGCGCCTAAAAAGCAGTTATGCTTATCAACTACATATAAGTCATCGGTACCCTCTGGTAGCTCACCTCGTAAGCGTAAATAGCGCAGTACAACATCGAGAGTAACGTCAGGACGAATGGTAACCGTATCGCTGTTCATCAAGGCACCGGCTGAACGCTCTTGATAAGAAAGTGCTTGAGTTGCTCTCTCTCTATCTTGCGAATCCATGGCACTGACAACGTCTTGATATACAGTATCAGGAAGACTACGTAAAACCTCACCTAAGTCATCGTCGTCCATATCTTCAGTGGCAGCAGCAATGTGCTCAGGCTCCATCTGGGCAATAATGCCAAGACGTACATCTTCAGAGAGTTCTTCTAGAACATCACCACGGACATCTGGATCAACCAGCTGCCAAAGCATACGACGAATTTTATGGGGAGAAGATTCAAGTAAAAGGGCTGTATCACAAGGTGCCGTTTTGGCTAACATTCCGCGCACTTGAACAAATTGACCACTATTGAGTGACTTGGTCACTTGTTTGAGTTGTTGTAGTGGGTAATCTTGTTCAAAGGCTTCTGGCATTGGCGTCCTTACAACTGAAAAAAGTTTAAATAGGCTAAGCAAATACAGCATAGTTGCTTTGTAGTGTATTTGCAGAGATATCGTCGCACTGCGATAAATTTATTAAGAGTTTTGTAATTTAGAAAAGCGAGCGATATAAAAGTAGGATATTTAAAGGGAATTTTAAATATCCGAATTAAGTTTACCGTAAACCTTGAAGTCTTAGCAAATGCTATTCTTGCTCGTGGAAGCGTTGTGCAATTAATTCGCCGATTGCCGTTAATGCAGCATCGGCGTCAGGGCCTTCGCATACAACGCGAACTTCTTTACCCTGACTACTTTCAAGTAGCATTAATGCTAACACGCTGTCGCCTTCAGCTTCTTTATCATCTTGATAAAGCGTAATTTTGGCATCAAATTGCAGTGCTAATTGCGCTAAAACAGTAGCAGCACGAGCATGTAAGCCAAGTTTATTTTGAATTAAAAAGGTATCTTCAGCGTGCATTGTTGGTGCCTAATTAAATGTCTTGTTCGCGGTGGCGAATTTTTACATTAGCATGGCTTTTGGCAAAGCTCTCACCAATTGTTTGCGCTAAGTAAACAGAGCGATGCTGGCCACCGGTGCAACCAATAGCAATGGTCAGGTAACTGCGGTTATTACGCTCTAAATGTGGCAACCAAGTTTGCACAAAGGTTTGTATTTGCCACGTGAACTTTTGCACTATGCTGTGGCTAGCTAGGTAATCTTTTACTGGTTGATCAAGGCCTGTTAGTGGCTTTAAATCAGGTTCCCAGTGTGGGTTAGGTAAAAAGCGTGCATCAAAAACGTAGTCAGCTTCTTTTGGAATACCATGCTTAAAGCCAAACGACATAAAAGTAATAATCAGCTTTTTATCTTTTTTACCTAAAATCTTTTCGCGAATTGATTCTGCTAACTGATGAACACTCAGATCAGTGGTATCAATCATAAAGTCAGCGCGAGTGATCAACACATCAAGCAGGATTTTTTCTTGTTTAATAGCCAGATCAAGCGGCAAAGAATCAATAGATAGTGGATGCAAGCGGCGTGTTTCTGAAAAGCGCTTGATCAGAGTTTGGTCATCACTGTCTAAATAGAATAGTGTTGGGTTTGCGAAACCTGGCAGGTACTCAAGAATATCATTAAATTCTTGCTGCTCTTTCGGTAAGTTACGCACGTCGATGCTGACCGCTATTTTATCGTAGTTATCAGACACACTTCGTACGAGCGATGGCAGTAAATTAACCGGAATATTATCAACGCAATAATAGCCTAAGTCTTCAAGTACACGTAAAGCGACCGATTTACCTGAGCCTGAGCGACCGCTGATAATTATTAATTCCATTTATGCCTCTGCTGATATGACCTGAAACAGTTGCTGATCGGTAGTAGCACTACGCAGCTGTTTACAAAATTCTTTATCTTTAAGTCTATCAGCAATTGTTGATAAGGTCTTTAGGTGAAGCTGACAGTCACCATCTGGTACGATGAGTGCCACAAAAATATCAACTGGACGATTATCAATTGCATCAAAATTAATAGGGGATTCACTCACTATCACAAATGCATGAGGCTCATCTGCGCCGCTCATTCGGCCATGTGGAATAGCAATACCTCGGCCAATGCCGGTGCTGCCTAGTTTTTCTCGGTTGAGTAAAGCATCTAGGATATCTTGTTGCGATAAATGAGGAAGCTGCTGGTGGGCCAGTTCGCTGATATATTCAAGAATTCTTTTTTTGCTATTAAAAAGGACCGCAGCTTTGCTGCAGTCCTGGTTAGTAAGTGAACTTAGTTTCATAATTTAATGTCGAGCTAATTTCTCTTTGTGTTTAATGACTTGGCGATCAAGTTTATCGATCAGTGAGTCAATGGCTGCGTACATATCTTGATGTTCTGTAGAAGCGAACAATTCGCCTCCGTTTACATGTAAAGTTGCTTCTGCTTTTTGGCTTAATTTTTCTACATCTAGAATGACATGAACATTATTAATATGGTCAAAATGCCTTTCTAGTTTTGCAAACTTGGTGTTTACATAGTCTCTTAATGAATCTGTGATTTCTACATGACGACCAGTTAAATTTAGTTGCATAAGCATTTTTCCTTCTATGTAAAACGTCTAAATCAGACTTTTACGCTGATTAGACGGAGGTATTGCTAGAGACTCACGATATTTTGCAATTGTACGTCTAGCTACTTTAATTCCTTGCTCAGCCAATATATCTGCAATTTTGCTATCACTCAATGGTTTAGCTGAGTTTTCTGCAGCGACTAACTTCTTGATTAAAGCGCGTATTGCTGTAGAAGAACACTCACCACCATTTTCGGTGCTGACATGGCTTGAGAAGAAATATTTCAACTCAAAAATACCCCGTGGGGTATGCATATATTTTTGCGTTGTTACCCGTGAAATCGTCGATTCATGCATTTCGACCATTTCAGCAACATCATTTAGCACCATCGGCTTCATTGCCTCAGGGCCATGCTCAAAGAAAGCTTGTTGTTGTTGAACGATACAGTTGGTCACTTTTAATAGCGTATCGTTACGGCTTTCTAAGCTCTTAATAAACCACTTTGCTTCTTGTAAGTGAGAGCGAATAAATTGGCTGTCGCTACTTGATTTAACAGAGCGAGACATAGCTGCATATTGGCTGTTCACTCTAATCTTTGGCATACAATCTGGGTTTAACTCGACTACCCAGCGGCCTTTTACTTTTTTTACTGATACATCAGGTATAACGTACTCAGATTCTTCGCGTACTATGCTATCCGCAGGCTTAGGATTTAAGCTGTGAATAAGCGTCATCACTTCTTTAAGCTCATTTTCTTTAAGCTTAGTCTTTTTCATCAAAGTTCGATAGTCGCGACTCGCTAATAATTCGATATGCTCAGATAAAACCATTTTAGTTTCAGCTAAATATGGCGTATCAGCATCGAATTGGCGTAACTGAATGCACAGACATTCTTGTAAACTGCGCGCGCCAATACCAACAGGATCAAATAACTGAATTCTTTTTAAGACCGCTTCGACTTCATCAAGTTCGATTTCTTCTTCATCGTTATTTTGATTAAAGCTTTCGACGATATCTTCACAGCTTACCGTTAAAATACCTGAGTCATCGATAGCTTCTACAATTGCCACAGCAATCGCTTCATCAGTAGGGCTAAATGGCGTGAGTTGCAATTGCCACATCAGGTATTCGTGAAGGGTTTCGGTTGATGCTCCCTGATAGATAGATTCATCTTCAGGCATTGGCCCTGACGATGTTGAAGGGGCGGCACTCATGTACTCATCCCAGGTAACATCCATTGCTAAGTCATCGCTGACGGTGTCTTTATTGAGAGCATCACTACTTTCTTGCTCGTACTCGCTAGGTGCTTCTTCGGCAGACGCGCTGACTTGCACATCGTCAGACTCCGCTTTTTGCTCATTCTTGCCGGTGCTTTCTTCGTTGTAATCCGCTTCTTCCACTTCAAGTAGGGGATTACTATCAAGCGCTTCTTGAATTTCTTGCTGGAGATCCAATGTACTGAGCTGCAACAAACGAATAGCTTGTTGCAGTTGTGGAGTCATTGTAAGTTGCTGGCCCATGCGCAGCTGTAATGATTGCCTCATGTATCCCTAACAATCCTTTTTAAGTTATCGATACCTGTATAAACACAGTTATCGATTTATTGTCATTGTTATAAGTCTAGCAGATGCTCTAGTCGCTGGCGTAATGGTTACAGCCTGAATTGCTCGCCTAGATATACATCGCGTACAGTTTGGTCTGCTAATACGTGCTCAGGTGTGCCTGATGCAATTAGCTCCCCATGAGAAACAATGTAGGCTTTTTCACAAACATCAAGGGTTTCTCGAACATTATGGTCAGTAATTAGTACACCGATACCACGATTTTTTAGGTGCTCAATAATTTTCTTTATATCTAACACTGAAATTGGATCAACACCAGCAAAAGGCTCATCTAAAAGGATAAATTTAGGATTAGCGGCTAATGCGCGAGCAATTTCTACACGGCGTCGCTCACCACCTGACAGCGCCATACCTTGGCTGTCACGAATGTGTTGAATACTAAACTCATCAAGTAAGCTATTGAGTGTTTCTTCGCGGGTGGTTTTATTTAGATCTTTACGAGTTTCTAAAATGGCCATCAAGTTTTGGTAAACCGTTAACTTTCGAAAAATTGACGATTCTTGTGGCAGATAGCCAATACCTAAACGCGCACGGCTATGCATTGGTAAAAGGGTGATATCGTTATCATCAATACTGATTTTACCTTTGTCGCTAGGTACTAAGCCTACAATCATATAGAAGGTCGTTGTTTTACCTGCGCCATTTGGACCAAGCAAGCCAACAATACTGCCAGCTTCAACTTCAAGACCGACATTTTTAACCACTTGGCGGCCTTTGTAGCTTTTAGCTAAAAGCTCTGCTTTTAATGTGCTCATGGTTGGCCTTTATTATCTTTTTTATTTTCAACAGGCACTAAAATAGTGTGTACACGATCTGTTGAGTTTTCGTCTTTTTCAGCACTGATCAGCTGCTGTGCCATATCATAGGTAATGCTTTTAGCTGTCACTTTTTGACCAGCTTGAGTAACTTCAGCTTCACCATTTAAGGTTAAGAAGCGTTTTGCAACATCATAACGTACTTCTTCTGCGCTAGCGCTCATTACGGTGCCATCAGTTTGCTTTTCTTCGAAGTAAGCAGGCTTACCTGTGGCAATAATTAACTCTACTGTACCTTCGGTGTCACCGCCGTGTGCTTCAAGGCGTTCAGCGGTAATACGACGATTACCATGCACGATCTCTACGTTACCTTCGAATATGCCAACGCCATCTTTTAGTTTACCTACTTGGCGATCTGAGCTAATGCTAATTTGAGCGCCTGTTTGCTCGGCAGCTGCGCCCGAAAAGGCAATCAATAAGCTTGGGATCAGGAGTAATTTCTTCAGTTTATTGGTCATAGTATATGGTTCGTGTATGGTTAGTTAACTCAACAATTTCGGTTTTTAAATCGGCTTTTAAGCCTTTACCGGTAATCTTTAAATTCGGTCCTGTTAGTGTCACAGGTTGCTTAGAAAACATGGTCATTTTATCAATGTCGACATTAATGTTTTCTGCTTTTATATCTTCGATCATGCCGTTATGGGTTAAGTTTTTAGCAACTACATCCCCTTCAAAAATCAGCTGATCGTTTTCGTACAATGTGGCTTCTTTGGCTTTTACTTGCCAAACCTGCTGGTCGCCATAAATAGTAAAAATAGGTTGCTCAAAAAAGGTAAACCCTAATTGTTGATACAACTCCATTTTAGCAGCAGCCACTTTATGACTAATTTTGCCTTGCTCGTCATACGCTGTTTGCTTTAACGCCACTGCGGTGTAATCAGGTGTTGCGATGATCTCGTCTTCACTAGTTATTGTGTCTGTTGATTGGTTAAAGTACGGGTACCATAACCACACCATGCAACAAACAAAAACAATACTCAGTAAAATACGGGCTATATTCATGCGCTGGTTCCATCGCTAGTTAACGGCTTACCGTTTTCTAACATGAGTAAATCAGTTAATTCACGCACAGCTCCAAAGCCACCTGGTAATAATGTGGTGTAATGAGCCAGCTTTTTAATCAGTGGGTGTGCGTCGTTTACAGCAACAGCAAACCCTACTTTTTCCATTACTGGTAAGTCTGGACCATCATCACCAATATAGGCAATTTGTTCATCAGTCAGCCCCAGTTTATCTTTTAACTCTTGATAAGCAATCAGCTTATCTTCTTGTCCCTGATAAATGTGCTGAACTGTTAGGCTAGTCATTCGCTGCTGAACTATTTGTGAATGGCGGCCAGTAATCACTGCCACTTCAAAGCCACTATTAATGAGCGCTTTAATACCAAAGCCATCTTTAGTATTAAATGCTTTAAGCTCTTCGCCATCATTACCTAAATAAATTCGGCCATCAGAAAAAACGCCATCTATATCACAGATTAGCAATTTTACTTTTTGTGCGCGCTGACTCACATCAGGGCTAAGAGGCTGGTATAGCTCGGCGAATGTCATTGCTTAAAGAACTCCTGCTTTTAATAGGTCTTGCATATTAAGGGCACCAATTGGCGTATTACTTTGATCTACCACAATTAAACCATTGATACGTTTACGTTCCATAATATTTAAAGCTTCAGCTGCAAGCATCTCAGGGCGAGCAGTTGTACATGAACGGGTCATTACTTGCCTAATTGCCGTGTTATGGATATCGATGCGCTGCTCTAAAATACGGCGTAAGTCACCATCAGTGAATAATCCGGCTAACTTTTCATCTGCACCAATCACCGCGGTCATACCAAGGCCCTTGGCTGACATTTCGATTAGTGCGTCTTTAATGCTTTGGGTTTCGCTAACGATTGGCGTGGCGTCGCCTGCGTGCATCACATCATCTAATGTAAGCAATAAACGTTTACCTAAGCTGCCACCCGGGTGCGAAAGTGCAAAATCATCGGCTGTGAAACCACGGGTTTCAAGTAACGCAACCGCCATTGCATCACCCATAACCAAGGTCGCTGTGGTACTTGCCGTTGGCGCAAGGCCTAATGGACATGCCTCTTGGCTTACTTTAATGCACACATGTACATCAGACAGTTTTGCCATGGTTGAGTCTGGGTTGCCAGTGAGTGAAATCATCTTTGCGCCAATGCGCTTGATAACAGGGATAATGCTAAGTACTTCGCTGGTTTCGCCTGAGTTCGAAATACACATCACCACATCATCACGGGTGATCATGCCTAAATCACCATGGCTTGCTTCGCCAGGATGAACAAAAAATGCCGGTGTGCCAGTACTTGCAAGGGTCGCCGCAATTTTATTACCAACGTGGCCAGACTTGCCCATACCAATCACAATAATACGACCTGTACATTGGAACATTAATTGGCAAGCGTTATCGAAATCTTGATTTATATATTGCTCAATTTCTTGTAAAGCTTGTGCTTCAATTTCGAGTACGCGCTTACCCTGCGCGATAAAGCTAGGTTGTGTCATTAATTATCCTACTTGGCTGAAAATATAGCCCTGATATGCAATAAATGCGACTAACAAGAAGCCACCTTCTACTCTATTGATACGACGAGCACCTTTAAAGTTCAATGACATGGCAATCAATACAACGGTTGCTGCAATCATGATAAGTGCATCGCGGTTTGCCGCAGAAGGGTCAATAACTGATGGGTTGATAATACCCGCAAGTGGTAATACGGCGAGTAAATTGAAAATGTTTGAGCCAACGATATTCCCAAGCGCTAAATCGTCTTCGTTTTTTAATACCCCTGCAATACAGGCTGCCAGCTCTGGTAAGCTGGTACCAATAGCAATAATGGTTAAGCCTATTACAAGGTCTGATAGACCAAAATATTTCGCAATATCAACGGCTGATTCAACTAAAAAGTGTGAACTAATGGGTAATAAAATCATGCCGATGACTAACCAAAATACGGCTGATTTAGTGCTTACATCGTTCGGAACGTCTTCACATGCTTCGCTGACAAATGGGTCATCTTGGTTTTTAGCACGCAGAGACACAATAACTAAGCCACCAATAAACACGGCAAAAGCAATCATCAAGGCAATGCCTTCAGCGAACGAAAAATAGTTATCTGAGAACACATACCAAGCAGCTACAGAGATTAACAGGACCAGCGGCATTTCACGTTTAAGTGTCATTGAAGATACTGAAAGAGGGCGTAGTAAAGCTGTGACACCAAGTACAAGTAAGATGTTAGTAATGTTAGAGCCGACCGCATTACCTACCGCAGTATCTGTTTTATCAGCAAGTGCTGCCGATGCAGATACCATCATTTCAGGGGCTGATGAGCCCATAGCAACAACGGTTAAACCAATGATTAGGGTGGGGATCCCCATATTTTTTGCGAGTGCAGCCGCCCCATAAACAAACCGATCGGCACTCCAAACGAGTGCAGCAAAACCAATAATTAAAATGACAAAAGAAGTCACCATTGTGATACGCCAACATTACTTATACAGATGACTGCAAATAGTAACAAAAGCGAACCTGAAAGTATAAGTAAAAGAATGGGCTGGCGAGCATAAAGCGTGCTTAGCAAGGAAACTAAATTTCAGGTGTCGTTAAGCTCTTTGCAGCTAGCTTTAGAATTTATTGATAGAAAATATTACAAAATTTTACGATTTGTTTTTTCCATCTTGACTAAAAAACCCTTAAAATGGCAAAACTAGTGAAAAACGTTATGGAGAGCGACTTGTCGCAATCAATAGTAGAAATCAAGGATGTAACCTTTTCACGGGGCGATAGAATCATATATAAAAATATGAGTTTTAACATTCCGAAAGGCAAGATTACCGCTATCATGGGACCAAGCGGCATTGGTAAAACCACCATGTTGCGCTTAATTGGCGGTCAGCTTAAACCTGATTCTGGTGACATTTTATTTGAAGGCAACAGCATTCCTGGCATGACTCGCAAGGAACTTTATGCTGCCCGCACCAAAATGAGTATGCTGTTTCAAAGTGGCGCTTTATTTACCGATATGTCAGTGTTTGACAATATCGCCTTTCCTTTGCGCGAACATACTCAACTCAGCGAAGATTTAATCCGTCTTGTCGTTTTAATGAAATTACAAGCTGTCGGCTTACGTGGCGCACAAGACTTAATGCCGTCTGAGCTTTCTGGTGGTATGGCTCGCCGTGCTGCTTTAGCGCGTTCAATTGCACTTGATCCAGAGCTTATCATGTACGATGAACCATTTGCTGGGCAAGATCCTATCTCTATGGGTGTGTTAGTTAAGCTAATAAAATCACTGAATGAGGTGCTAGGTTTATCATCACTGATTGTGACCCATGATGTAACAGAGGTGATGAGCATTGCTGATCACGTGATCATTATTGCTGATCAAGGGGTGATAGGCGAAGGTTCACCAGAGCAAATGCAAAACCATGAATCTGAACTTGTACAACAGTTCTTAAATGGTTTATCGGATGGCCCTGTACCATTCCATTTCCCAGCTCCTGCGTATGATGATGAATTACTAGGAGTGCATAATGCTTGATCTATTCCAGAAGTTAGGTCACAAAACATTAGGGCGCTTTGCAGCGCTTGGCCGTTCTACTCAGATGCTGTTTGGTGCACTCGTTAATGTGCCGAACTTCAAAAAAGGCACGCCTTTACTTGTTCGCCAATTATATATGGTGGGCTCGCAATCTCTTTTAATCATTATGGTGTCAGGCTTATTCATCGGTATGGTGCTCGCCCTGCAGGGTTACACCGTATTAGTAGGCTATGGTGCTGAAGATAGCTTAGGGCCTTTAGTGGCATTGAGCTTATTACGGGAGTTAGGCCCTGTAGTAACAGCGTTACTGTTTGCAGGCCGCGCGGGTAGTGCACTTACTGCTGAAATCGGTTTAATGAAAGCAACTGAGCAATTATCAAGTTTAGAAATGATGGCGATTGATCCACTTAAACGCATTATTGCACCGCGTTTTTGGGCTGGTTTTATCAGTATGCCGTTACTTGCATTAATATTTTCTGCGGTTGCTATTATTGGCGCTCATTTAGTGGGTGTTGATTGGCTTGGTGTTGACTCAGGAAGCTTCTGGTCAATCATGCAAGCGCAAGTGTCATTCCAACAAGATATTGTGAACGGCATGATTAAGAGTTTTGTATTCGCCATGATTGTGACTTGGATTGCACTTTATAAAGGCTATGACTGTGTTCCTACTTCAGAGGGGATCAGTAAAGCGACAACAGAAACCGTTGTGCACTCGTCATTGGCAGTATTAGGTTTTGACTTTATTTTAACAGCGGTAATGTTTACCAGCTAATTAGGGTATAAAGATGAATTCACGGAAATTAGAAATATTAGTTGGCTTTTTTGTAGCCCTTGGTATCGCTGCATTTGCATTATTAGCATTTAAAGTTGCGAATGCCGGCATTAGTGGTAGTGGTGAGACTTACCAACTGAACGCAAAGTTTGAAAACATTGGTTCTTTAAAAGCACGTGCGCCGATTAAAGTTGGTGGTGTAGTTGTTGGCCGAGTTGAATCAATCTTTATTCACCCAAAAGAGTTTGTGCCTGTGGTTAATATGGCGATTGATGCAAATTACTTATGTAAGTTTTCAGACACAACATCAATCTCTATTTTGACATCAGGTATTTTAGGTGAGCAGTACTTAGGCATTAACCCTGTTATTGCCCCTGAATCTGCTGAGCAACGCTGTATGGGTGAAGATGTAACTGCAAGTGAGCATGATACAGATCTAGATGATCTATTTGGTGTTGAAAGCAAAGCGCTTGCAGATGGTGACTACATTACTGATACAAAATCAGCGCTTGTTTTAGAAGAGTTAATCGGTCAGTTCTTATTCAACCAGGGTGGTGAATAATTATGTTTAAGAAGTTTTTATTATGTATTACTGTGCTGTTTAGCCTAAACGCACAAGCCGCTGAACCTAAGGTTGATTTAAAAGACCCCTACAAAATGGTTCGTACAGTGTCAGATAATACCTTTGCTCGTATTACTAAAGATCAACCTCTTATTGCGAAAGACAAAGAGCATCTTCGCGTTATCGTACAAGAAGAGCTAATGCCTTACATTGACTACAAGTATGCTGCACTGCGCGTACTAGGTAATCACGTGTCAAAGGTTCGTGCTATCGAAGATAAAGAGGAAAAAGCGAAAGCGATTAAAGAGTTACAACGCTTCATTGACGTTTTTCAAAAGTATTTAATTGCTACTTACGCAGGTGTGTTTACTCAATACACTAATCAAAGCGTTGAGTTTGCTCCGCCTCAGCCTTTCAAAGGCCAAGATGTGGTGGTTGTTAAAACTAAGATTGTTGAAGCCGGTAAACCTGATATCAGAATCGACTTTAAAGTACGTGAAGACCGCAGTGGTGATTGGGGCGCGTACGATATGATTGCAGAAGGTATTAGTTTGCTTGATGCTAAACAAAGTGAATTACAAGGTATTTTACGCCAACATGGTCTAGATTATGTAAGTGACTTACTAGAGCAGAAGAGCCAACTGCCAGTGCAATTTAGAGGTGATGGTGGTGATGAGTAAAGTCGAGATTACTCAACTTGAAGATAACCAGTTTCGAGTCAGTGGCGAACTGACTCGAAATTCAATCGGCCGTGAACGCCTTCTGAACGCCAAGCCAGATTCTAGCCATAAAACATGGTATTTTGACCTTTCTGGCCTATCTAGGGTTGACACGGCGGGCTTAGCTTGGTTAATTCACTCTTTCGCAGAATTAAAGCAGCAAGGTATTCACCTTGAACTGCAAAATAGCCCTGAACAATTGCAAAATTTAATGCAATTGGGTCAGGTCACAAACCTATTTGAGTGAGATTTATGGAAACAAGCCAAGTCGAAACGTTATTACGCGACGAACTAAAACTAGATGAAGTGATTGTTAAAGCAAATGGTAGCCACTACGAAGTGATTGCTGTTGGTGAGTGTTTTGATGGTTTATCTCGCGTGAAGAAGCAACAGTTGGTTTATGCTCCGTTAATGTCAACAATCTCAGACGGTACAATCCACGCTGTATCTATCAAAGCGTTCACACCGACTGAATGGAAACGCGAACAAAAATTTATTTTACCTCAATAGTCGCAGGGCCTCCTAATGGATCAATTTGTTATTCAAGGTGGCACCTCGCTGGCAGGTGAAGTCACTATTTCTGGCGCTAAAAATGCCGCTCTTCCAATTCTTTTTGCTGCGCTTTTAGGGCAGGGTAAAAGTACCTTTAGTAATGTTCCTCGTTTACGCGATATCGGCACAACAGAAGCCTTGTTAAAAACACTGGGTGCAAATGTCGAGTGGCAGCAAGACAAGCTAATCATTGATGGTGCGACGGTTGATAAAACGCTTGCACCGTACGAGCTGGTAAAGCAAATGCGTGCCTCAGTACTTGCATTAGGTCCTTTAGTTGCCCGTTTTGGTGAAGCGCAAGTATCACTGCCAGGTGGTTGTGCAATTGGTGCTCGCCCAGTTGATATCCATATTCAAGGTCTTGAGCGCATGGGCGCTATCATCAAGGTTGAAAATGGTTACATTAATGCCAAGGTTGATGGTCGCTTAAAAGGCGCTGAAATCTTTATGGAGATGGTCAGTGTTGGCGCAACAGAAAACTTACTTATGGCAGCAACGCTGGCTGACGGTAAAACAGTACTTGAAAATGCAGCTCGCGAACCGGAAATTACCGATCTTGCTAATTGCTTAATTGCGATGGGGGCGAAGATCAGCGGTGCAGGCACTAGCCGTATCGAAATTGAAGGGGTTGAGTCACTATCGGGTTGTGAATACAGCATTCTTCCTGATCGCATTGAAACAGGCACTTTCTTGGTTGCGGCGGCAATGGCTGGCGGTGAAGTACTTTGTAAAAATACAGACCACCATAGTCTTGATCCTGTGATTGAAAAGTTGCGTGCTACCAATGCCTTGGTTGAAGTCACTGATAACAGCATTTATCTTGATATGCGTAGCCGCGAACTAAAAGCGGTTAACATTAAGACTATGCCACACCCGGGTTTCCCTACCGATATGCAAGCGCAATTTACAGCTTTAAATGTGGTAGCGAAGGGCAGTGCAACCATCACAGAAACGATTTTCGAAAACCGTTTTATGCACGTGCCTGAGTTACAGCGTATGGGCGCAAACATTCGCTTAGAAGGTAATACAGCAATTTGTGGGGATACCGAAAGCTTATCGGGCGCACAGGTAATGGCAACTGATTTACGTGCCTCTGCAAGTCTAATTCTTACTGGCATCGTTGCTCAAGGTGAGACTATTGTTGACCGCATCTATCACGTAGATCGCGGTTATCAGCGTATTGAAGACAAACTAAGTGCGCTGGGTGCTAATATCAAGCGCCGTTCAAGCTAATCGCTAAATACTTATAAAAAAGGCCTAACATCAGTTAGGCCTTTTTTATATCTGTGTTGTTTCAGTAACTACTGATCGTCTTCGAGTTCTGCAACAGTTACCATCACTTTTAAGACCTTACCATCGCGGTAAATCTCAAATTCAAGTTCTTTACCTGGCTCTGTATTCGCCAGTTTCTCAAGCACTTGTTGTGGGTTAGCTACAGGAATACCGCCAATCTTGATTACAATGTCAGTTTCTCTGATGCCTGCTTTCCAAGCTGGTCCAAATGGATCAAGTTGAGAAATACGCATGCCTGCAACAGGTGTAAAGCTATCGCTTACATCTTTGCCTGTGCTATCAATGCCTGTGCCACTGAAGCCTAAATAGCCACGTACTACACGGCCATGTTTGATTAGCTTATCCATCACATCTTTGGCAATCGAGTAAGGGACCGCAAAGAAGATACCCTGAATATCGAGATTCTCATGAGTTTTAAATTGTGCCGAAGTAATACCGACTAAGTCACCTCGTGAATTGACTAACGCGCCACCTGAGTTACCTACGTTAATCGCAGCATCCATCTGTAACAGGCTGCTGTAAGGGCTATCGATTAAATTTTGTTTACCCGTCGCACTGATAATACCTTGGGTAATGGTTTGACCTAAGTTAAGCGGGTTACCAATCGCTAACACAACATCACCTACACGTGGTTTAAATTTATCGTTTACTGGAATTTTTGGTAAATGCTCAGCGCTGATCTTTAATAGCGCTAAATCTGTTTGAGTATCAAAACCAATCACTTGTACATCATAAAAACGACGGCCATCAGCGAGTGTAACGATAATGAGATCGGCATTTTTGATTACATGGTAGTTAGTAAGAATATAGCCGTCTTGGGTCATGATCACACCAGAACCAAGAGCTTGAACGGTGTTTTGGCGTTTATAGCGCGGTTGATTGGAAATGCTTTCTGAAAAAATAGTAACAACCGAAGGTGCTGCTTTTTGCACTGCATCAGCAAAGCTCATGTGCTCTGATGATATCGCCGCAGGTAAATTCATATCTGGTAACAGTGTGCTACGAAGGCTTGGGCTAAATAACACCACTAAAAAGGCAATGCCTAAACCGGTGAAAAGCGGAGGAAGGATAAATTTAAAAAGTTTTAGCACAGTATTCTTATTATCAGTGAGCAATCCCTTAATGATGGCACAAAAAAAATAACAGCGGCAAGCACCGCTGTTATTTTTTCATGATTTATCAACTAGGTTTACTGGATCAGTACGAAAATAAGCTCTCTACCGCGTTTAACACCTAGTACGATGTTACCTTTGGTATTTTCGATGATCTTATTCATGTCGCGAATTGTTTCAACGCGTTGACGGTTAACTTGCATGATCACGTCACCTTCTTCAAGGCCAACGCGAGCAGCAGGAGAGCGTGCTTGCACGCCGGTTACTTCAACACCTTTACCATCACTCTTCTGAGTGTTTTCTAATGTTGCACCTTGGAAAGCTGGGTGTGTCTCTTCGCCTGCGGCAGTTGTGGCTGATGCACCATCGAGCGTGACATTAACAGTTTTAACTTTGCCATCTCGGTAAATGCCCAGTTTTACTTTTTTGCCTTCACCAAGTGTGGCAATTTTACTGCGTAGTTCATGGAAGCCACTAATTTCGGTGCCATCGACGCTAATAATTACATCACCGGCTTTGATGCCCGCTTTACTTGCTGCTGTATCATCCATTACTTGCATAACGTAAGCGCCTTGCTTCACGTCAAGTTGTTGTGCTTTAGCAAGGCCTGCATCAAGTGGGCGTCCCGAAATACCTAGCGAACCGCGACGTACTTCGCCGTGTTCGATAATTTGGTCAACAAGGTTTTTCATCATGGTAGATGGAATTGCAAAGCCAATCCCCACGTTACCGCCAGATGCACCTAAGATAGCGGTGTTGATACCAATCAGCTCACCATTAAGGTTAACTAATGCGCCGCCTGAGTTACCTTGGTTGATAGCTGCATCGGTTTGAATAAAGTCTTCATAACCTTCTATATTTAAACCGCTACGGCCAAGGGCACTGACGATACCTGATGTTACTGTGTGACTTAAACCAAATGGATTACCAATGGCAACAGCAAAATCACCTACACGTAACTGATCTGAATCGGCAATTTTAAGCGCGGTTAAGTCCTCAGCATCAATTTGCAATAAGGCAATATCTGATTCTTTGTCGCTACCGATTTTAGTTGCTTCATATTCGCGACCATCTTCTAAGGTCACCACCATTTTTTCGGCATCTTCGATAACATGGTTATTGGTTACCACGTAACCTTCGTCTGCATCAATGATCACACCTGAGCCTAGGCCACTAAATTCACGCTTTTGACTGCCACCACGAGGAACACCAAAAAAGTCATCAAAAGGAGTCGCACGGCGGCGAACTTCTTTAGAGCCTGACACTTGAATACTCACCACACCCGGTGTGATCTGTTCAAGCATAGGTGCGAGGGTTGGCAATTGTTGACCATTTACAGCAACAGGAAGTTTTGCCATTGAAATTGCAGGGCTTAATAATAAGCTAGAAGATAAAATAGCAGCACTGATAACAGATAATTTCATTTTCATAGTCTGGGTTTACTCCACTTCAGAGATAAAGCAAAAACTAAAAAGGGCTGCATAAGCAGCCCTTTTCTTGGTTTAGATATAAAGCTGTTATATCTAAAGACTATGGGGTCAAAAAAAAGTTCATCAAGAGGCTTTAGAATGTTCTGAAACTTTCTCTGAGCCAGTGAACAAGCCCGTTTCACCAACAACATAGTCAGCTGGCTGAGCTTCGGCACTTGAACGATCGCCTCTGCGGTCTTGTAATGAGTTTTGTAATTGCTCAGTCGTTTCTTTAGAAAAGAAAGGCTCATTTGGATGCTGTTTTTTATCAGCAAGTAGTAGTTTATTTGTTTCTTCTACATGGTTCAGTAGCTGGTCGTAGTTATCTTTCATTTTAGATACTAGCTTACCTGTGCTCGCTAGATGATCAGCTACATCTTGACGATATTGTTCAAGCGCATTGTTAGCTTGCTCGACTTGTTGTTCTAGTTCGTCTTGCTTAAATTGTTTTTTGGTTACAAAAGCACCAATGAAGAATGCTGAAATTGCAACGATGATTAGAATACCTATCCAGGTAATTGTGCCCATAAATCTACCCCTTTGGGAAAAAATAACAAAAACAAATGCTTTAAAAGCATTTATAGTCCAATCATTATTAAAATATGCTTAATTTGATTGTGAAATCATACTGCGGGCTAATATACCCTGAGATACGATGCGTGTTAATATACTGTGCAAATTTAACTGTGTTTTATTGTAACGACCTATGACTCCTTGGCAGAAATACCAACAAGATTTACAACGTGAAGACTTTGTACATGATGCAGCGCAAGAAAATGCAGTGCGCCATTTACAAAGACTCTATGATGACCTAACGGCAGACAAACCGGCCGCGAAGGGGTGGTTTGCCAAACTATTCTCTAAAGATAGCACGCCGAGTATAAAAGGGCTGTATTTTTGGGGCGGAGTAGGTAGAGGTAAGACCTATTTAGTTGATACTTTCTACGAAGCTTTACCTACTGATCGTAAGATGCGTGTGCACTTTCACCGTTTTATGCATCGCGTGCATGATGAGCTGAAAAAGTTAAAAAATACCAGTAATCCATTAAATGTAGTTGCAGATATCTTTAAATCAGAGACAGATATTATCTGTTTTGATGAATTTTTTGTGCAAGATATCACTGATGCAATGCTACTAGGTGGTTTGATGGAAGCATTATTTGAACGTGGCATTGTGCTGGTTGCGACGTCAAACATCGTGCCTGATGAGCTGTATCGAAATGGTTTACAACGTGCGCGTTTCTTACCAGCAATTGAGCTGGTAAAAGCCAACACCGAAATCGTAAATGTAGACTCGGGGGTTGATTATCGTTTACGTACCCTTGAGCAAGCCGAAATTTTCCATAGTCCGCTTGATAAGCAAGCTGATGATAATTTATTTGAATACTTCGATAAGTTGTCACCTGAGCCGGGTGTGCTCGATAAAGAAATTGAAATTGAAGGGCGGATGATCAAAACCCGTAAAGTGTCTGACTGTATTGCTATGTTTGAGTTTAGTGAGCTATGCGAAACAGCCCGCAGCCAAGTTGATTACATGGAAATAAGCCGACTTTATAACACGGTGATTTTGTCTAACGTAAAATCATTAGGTCAAGCCAATGATGATGCGGCACGTCGTTTTATCGCGTTAGTGGATGAATTCTATGAGCGTCATGTAACGCTGATTATCTCTGCAGAAAAGCCAATTACCGAGCTATACAGCGAAGGTAACTTAAATTTTGAATTTAAGCGTTGTATTAGCCGACTACAAGAAATGCAATCGCTAGAGTATTTAGCTAAAGAGCATCTAGCTTAGTGAGCTGTCAGCCTTCAGCCGTCAGTTTTTAGCTGATCGAGATAGTGGTTTAGTTATTTGTGTTAATGAACTGAAGTAGCTTTACATTCATTTTTCGATTTTTAAGCTTTTGATAGCTGATAGCTGATAGCTGATAGCTGATAGCTGATAGCTGATAGCTGATAGCTGATAGCTGATTTTCTCGAATAAAAAACAACCATCATATAGCAATGTGGTTCAAGTGCTGGTATACTCCCGCGTCTGCCACGTTGCGTTCTATTGCCAGATATTAGTTTAGCCTCTAATTGATGGCTCAAAGTCTTAAACTCGAAGGGGTTAAAGCATTCAACTTAGAGCGGTAATTAATAATAATTACCTGTGGTTTTAATTAAAAAACATTGGATTTTAATAAATGAAAACGTTTGTTGCTAAGCCAGAAACAGTAAAACGTGACTGGTACGTAGTTGACGCTGAAGGTAAAACTTTAGGTCGCATCGCTACTGAAATCGCTCGTCGCCTACGCGGTAAGCATAAAGCTGAATACACTCCTCACGTAGATACTGGTGATTACATCATCGTTATCAACGCTGAGAAAGTTACTGTTACTGGTAATAAAGCAAAAGACAAAATGTACTACGCTCATACTGGTTTCCCAGGTGGTCTTAAGTCTACTACTTTCGACAAGCTTCAAGCTGCAAAGCCTGAAATGATCATCGAAAAAGCTGTTAAAGGCATGTTGCCACGTGGTCCTTTAGGCCGCGCAATGTACCGTAAACTTAAAGTTTACTCAGGTACTGAGCACAACCATGCTGCACAACAGCCTCAGGTTCTAGACATTTAAGGAGCACTATCATGGCAAATCAATACTACGGTACAGGTCGTCGTAAAAGTTCAAGTGCTCGCGTATTCTTACGCCCAGGCACTGGTAACATCGTAATCAACAAGCGCTCTCTAGAAGAGTACTTCGGTCGTGAGACTGCTCGCATGGTTGTTCGTCAAGCATTAGAGCACGTAGAAATGACTGAAAAGTTTGACCTACACATCACTGTTTCAGGTGGTGGTACTACTGGTCAAGCTGGTGCTATCCGTCACGGTATCACTCGTGCACTTATGGAGTTTGACGAGTCTCTACGTCCTACACTTCGTAAAGCAGGTTTCGTTACACGTGATGCACGTAAAGTTGAGCGTAAGAAAGTGGGTCTTAAGAAAGCACGTAAGCGTCCACAATTCTCAAAACGTTAATATTTACGTTTATCAGAATACCAAAAACCCAGCTTCGGCTGGGTTTTTTGTTTTTTAGAGCTGTCAGCTTTCAGCCGTCAGCTGTCAGTTTTTAGCTGATCGAGATAGGGATTTAGTTATTTGTGTCAATGAACTGAAGTAGCTTTACATTCATTTTTCGATTTTTTAAGCTTTTGATAGCTGATAGCTGATAGCTGATAGCTGATAGCTGATAGCTGATAGCTGATAGCTGATAGCTGATAGCTGATAGCTGATAGCTGATAGCTGATAGCTGATAGCTGATAGCTGATAGCTGATAGCTGATAGCT
>NZ_JAYMDY010000026.1:0-33394 GCF_037027245.1 Pseudoalteromonas sp. CH_XMU1449-3 | reverse complement strand
TTTAAAGTCTCTGAAGGGCCGTTGAAGACTACAACGTTGATAGGCAGGATGTGGAAGTGGTGCGAGCCATTAAGCTAACCTGTACTAATTACCCGTGAGGCTTAACCATACAACGCCAAACGCGTTTTATGACAGCGTAACAGACAGAAGTTAAGAAACTAAAGTAGACATTTACTTGATATCAGATTTCCAGATTTATTAATTTGCTCAGATGAGCGAATTAAACCAAATTTGCTTGGTGACAATAGCGTTTTGGACCCACCTGACCCCATGCCGAACTCAGTAGTGAAACGAAACAGCGCCGATGATAGTGTAGCAGTTGCTATGTGAAAGTAGGTCATCGCCAGGCTCCAAATAAGAGAAAGCCCGATTCGAAAGAGTCGGGCTTTTTTGCGTTTTAGCTGTCAGCTTTCAGCCAGGTAGGTTGGGTAGAGCGGAGCGAAACCCAACACGAGTTAGCGAGTTGCTAGTTAGCAAGAGTAAAGTTGAACTGTTGGTTTGTTTAGTACAGAGTCATCCTCAGCAACATCCCCGTAGGAGGCACTTCAGTGCCGAATCTAGACCATAACAAACACATTCATAGCTAAATAGTTAGCGAGTTGCTAGTTAGCAATGGTAAAGTTGAACTGTTTGGTTGTTTAGTAGAGAGTCACCCTCAGCAACAACCCCTGTAGGAGGCACTTCAGTGCCGAATTCAGACCTTTACAAAAACATTCACGGCTAAGCCATTCCTACAAGTAAACTTTGCCTAGACCCTAGACCCTAGACCCTAGACCCTAGACCCTAGACCCTAGACCCTAGACCCTAGACCCTAGACCCTAGACCCTAGACCCTAGACCCTAGACCCTAGACCCTAGACCCTAGACCCTAGAGCCTAGAGCCTAGAGCCTAGAGCCTAGAGCAAGAGCAAGAGCAAGAGCCCCCGGCAGAGGAAGACGCAGTACCAAGCACCCACACCTAGCGGCTGATCGCTGACGGCTGAAAGCTGATAGCTCTGTGTTGGGTTTCGCTGCGATCTACCCAACCTACGCCACGCCTTCCAACTTTCCAGTTACTAACAAAAAAGCCCAGCCGGTTTCCCGGCTGGGCTTCTATATCTAGCAATGATGAGATTACTTAATCATACTGTAGATAAGCGCAAATACTGCTAGAGAGCCAACTGTTAATACGAACAGTGTGCTTAAGCGGTTTCTGTATTTGTGTAAGCTAGGTACTTGATAAACGGCAATCATCGGCATGATGAAAAGGATCATGGCGATGATAGGGCCTGATAGTTGATCCATCATGTCTAAAATACTTGGGTTGATCACTGAGCAATACCAAATAGCGAAGAACATGATAACAGTGCCAATTTTATCAACGAGTTTAGGGTTCATATGGGCTTGTTTACTAACAAGACCATTAAAGCTTTCACGGGCACCTAAGAAGTGACCTAAGAACGAAGAGGTAATTGCAATAAAGGCAACTAATGGCCCTAAGGTCGCAATAAACGAGTTATCAGTGATATTGGCAAGGAATGACAAGATAGACACGTTATCAGCTTTTGCTTGTACCATTTGCTCAGTAGATAGTGACAACACACATGAGAATACAAACAGTAAAACAAACACGATTAATAGTAGACTGGTACGCTTCAAAATTGCTTCTGACTTCATTTTAGCATTGTTGCCATAGTGAGCACGCTGTACATGTACAAAGCTTGATATCGCAGCTGCGTGGCTAAATGAGAATACGATGATAGGTATTGATAACCAAAGTGTTTTCATGAAGCCAGAAAACTCAGGGACTGTAACATCTGGCATTTGCCAACTTGGGATCAAGTAAATCGATAAGAAAAACAAGATTGCGACAAGCGGATAAACAAGGATTGCAAAAGCACGTAACATGAGTGCTTCGCCACCTAACATTAGGCTGATCATACCGCCAACGAGCAGGCCAGATAACAGCACGCGTGGGGGTGACTCCATACCTAATTGATTAACGATAAAGCTGTCTACAGTATTGGTTAAGCCAACACCATAAATAAGTAAGATAGGGAAGATAGACAGAAAATACAGTAAAGAGATTAAGCGCCCTGCATTAATGCCAAAGTGTTCTTCTACTACATCGGTAAAGTCTGCTTCAGGCTTTTTTGATGATAAAACAAAGCGGGCTAAGCCTCTGTGAGCTAAGTAGGTCATCGGAAAAGCAAGGCATGCCATGATAATTAAAGGCCAAAATCCGCCGATGCCGATATTAATTGGTAAGAATAAAATCCCTGCACCGACTGCGGTGCCAAATAAACTTAACACCCATTGGGTGTCATGAAGGTTCCATTTTGAGTTACTACTTGTTGTCGATGCATCATACGGCATAGCATCTTGATGTGTGTTCATTAGCACTCCACTATTAGAATAATAATTGTCGCGCAGCATATAGAAAAGCGATTAAGAATGCATGTTTTAGCGTTGTATTTAGATAACTATGCTGTAAGGAGAGACTTACAAAGGAAGGTGGCAGGGCTTATTTATAAAGCCCTGTTGTGGTATTTATTCTGCTGCTGCAAGTGCGCGAGCTTTAATGTCTGCGGCAAATGCTAAACCTTTCTTAAAACGTGCCTCAGCTGCTGTGATTTCGTCTTCATCGCCATTAGCGGCAAGTACCCCTTGTGAAAGGGCTTTATATAGTGCGCTAATTTG
Source organism: Pseudoalteromonas sp. CH_XMU1449-3 (assembly GCF_037027245.1). NCBI lineage: Bacteria > Pseudomonadati > Pseudomonadota > Gammaproteobacteria > Alteromonadales > Pseudoalteromonadaceae > Pseudoalteromonas > Pseudoalteromonas sp. CH_XMU1449-3. Next base: position 30,716 of record NZ_JAYMDY010000026.1, on the reverse strand, counting down.
GGCCTCGTAGCCGGCTTCAATTGCTTTTTCAACAGTCGTCATAGTTATTCCTTTAATAGTTTGAGAGAGCAAAATACTATAGGAACAAAGGCTTATTGGCTAGGTTAAACTGATTGTAAAATAAGGAGTATTAAAGGGGCTAGGGTTAAGATGACAGGATAGATGCTGGGTTTCGCTATGCTCTACCCAGCCTACGATATTTAGCGGAACGCTCTAGTTCTGTAATGCCGATACGACAAAAAACGGATTCAGATACTCTTCTTTACTGTTATACAGTAGTGGGCTGCCATCGAGTTTGCTAACCGTTGCACCTGCTATTTCGGCAATCGCATGGCCAGCTCCGGTATCCCACTCACAGGTTGGGCCAAGGCGTGGGTATATATCTGCACTACCTTCGGCAACCAGACAAAGTTTTAGCGAGCTTCCCTTTGAAACCATTTCTACATCTTCAAACTGTTTTACGAATTCAGCTAGATCAGGAGAAGGGTGTGAACGGCTGCCGACAACACGGATAAGCCCTTTATTTGGCTTACGAGTTACCTTAAGTTCAATGCGCTCATCACCTTTATCTTTAAAGGCACCAATTGCTTCTGCAGCAATATACGACACACCTAATGCCGGTGCATCGACAACAGCTAATACCGGTTTCCCTTTTTCAATCAAGGCAATGTTAACTGTAAACTCGCCATTCTTTTTGATGAACTCTTTGGTGCCATCAATTGGATCGACTAACCAGTAGCGTTGCCAAGTTTGACGAATATCCCAGCTAATATCAGCGCTTTCTTCGCTTAGAATTGGTACATCAGGGGTAAGATGTTGTAAGCCATTCACAATCACTTTGTGAGCTGCTAGGTCGGCGTCGGTCACTGGGCTTTCATCAGCTTTGTACTCAACATTAAAATCCTTTTCGTAAATCCCCATTATTGCGCTACCGGCTTGGCGTGCGAGGAGTAATATTTCTTCTAGCAGTTCCGTTTGATTCATGACTTAACCTATAATTTGCTGTTGTTTTAAATACGCTACCAGTTCTTGCACCGATTGGTCTAGGCTGTTTTTACTGGTATCGATTTTAATTTCTGGCGATGTAGGGATTTGATAGTCTGAGTCGATACCAGTGAAGTGCTTAATTTCGCCTGCTCGCGCTTTTTTATAAAGCCCTTTAGGGTCGCGTGTTTCACACACGTCGAGCGGGGTATCTAAAAATACCTCAATAAACTCACCATCCTCTACTAAGTTTCTTACCATATCGCGTTCGCTTTGGAATGGCGAAATAAATGCGGTTAATACCACAAGACCGGCATCGACCATTAGTTTTGCAGTTTCACCGACGCGGCGAATGTTTTCCACGCGGTCTTCATCAGTAAAGCCAAGATCTTTACACAAGCCATGACGCACATTGTCACCATCTAGCAGGTAGGTGTGAACACCTAATTGATTTAATGCGCTTTCTAGTGCGTTCGCAACAGTGCTTTTGCCTGAACCTGAAAAACCAGTGAACCATAAAATGGCAGGCTTATGTTTTTTTTGCTCACTACGCTGTGATTTACTAATAGCGTAATTATGCCAAACGATATTTTCATCCATTGTCTTTACTCTCGTTATTGAAATGGGAATACCAGTGGTATAAGTATTAATACTGTAATCGAGTAAATAATCGATAAAGGTAAGCCCATGGCAATGTAATCTTTAAGGCGGTAATTTCCCGCACTGTAAACCATCAAGTTAGTTTGATAACCAAATGGCGAAATGAAGCTAGCCGATGCACCAAATGCGACAGCCATAATAAAGGGCAAAGGTGATACATCAAAACCAACGGCGAGTGCATACGCTACCGGAAATGAAAGCGCGGCAGCGGCATTATTGGTAATGAGTTCGGTAAATAAAACCGTCATTAAAAATATTGCGATAAATGCCCCGTAAGGCCCGAAATCACCTAATACGTATAACATGGCTGATGAAATTTCACCGGCAAGGCCTGTGCCTATCATGAGTTTGGCAAGGCCAATAGCACTACCCACTACTGCGAGTAACTCAATCGGAAAACGACGTTTTACTTCACTTAGCTTGATTGTGCCTGTTAGCATTAAACCGATAAGAAGAACGAGTAGGCCCTTAACTAATGGTACTAGGCCAACAATACTTAACCCCAATACGGCAGCAAAACTTGCTAACACAATATTTGATTGCTTAGGTTTTAAATGAGTTTGTAAATCAAGGCCTGATATATAAACGAACTCACGTTTTAAATTAGGTAGCGAGTAAAACTCTTTGCCAGGCGCAAGGATCAATGAATCACCCGCTTGCAATTGAACTTTACCTAAGCCGCCTTGTAAACGGTCATGGCCGCGGCGAATAGCAATAACGGCTGCATGAAATTGTTCACGAAAGCGAACTTCTTTAATTGTTTTACCAATGTATTTTGAAGAATGGCTAACAACGACTTCAACTAGGTGCTCGACATCTTTCTCATGTTTGTCGTGAACAACTTTTAAGCCATCAAATCGGGTAAGCAGAGGCACAGACTTTATATCACCTACAAAAAGTAATACGTCACCTTCTTTGATAACTTGTTTTGGCGTAACTGCGCAAATACGTTTATCACCACGAATAATTTCAGCTAAGAACAAGTCTTTTAATTCACGAAGGCCATTTTCCTCAACACTTTTACCAATTAGCTTTGAGCCGGTTTCTACTTTACCTTCAAGGTAAAAGGGCACCACTTCTTGGTTATTTTTACCGTTATCTGGTAAATATCTGAGCATCACTAAAATAGTGATAAGGCCAACGCTCAATGCGCCTAAACCAATCAAAGTAAAATCAAAAAAACCAAGTGGCTCCATGCCCGCTTCAACGGCAAAGCCATTAACAATTAAATTGGTTGAAGTACCAATCAGGGTGATCGTGCCACCTAAAATAGCAGTGTACGATAAAGGTAATAAAAGCTTAGACGGTGAATGTGTCGGGCTTTCTTTTATCGAGCTAATCAGTGATGCCACTACCGCAGTATTATTGGTAAATGATGATAAAAAGGCGGTTGATAAACCAAGCTTGGTCACCGAACTTGTCAGGCTACCTTTAGAAAGAGACTGAGCAAGTTTTTGTACTAAGGTGGTTTTTTCTACAGCTATCGAAACGAGTACAAGTAGAATAAGGGTGATTAAAGAAGGGTTTGCATAGTTAATTAGCATATCTTCAAGGCTTATTAGCCCTGCTAAATAACTAATACCAATGGCGCCGACAAATAACCATGCAGGTTTTAGCCGAGTGCCAAAAAGGCACCCCACTAATACCAGCATAATGCCTGTTAATACCAGCTGTTGATACATGCTTTTTACTTCCTATAACAGGCGAATAGTGATTATTTAAGCTTAGTTATATCAAGCGCTTGCCAATGAGGGAAGTGCTTGCGTACTAAAGCGTTAAACTCAACTTCAAAGTCACTAAAGCTACTTTGCTGTTCTTCAGTGCTAAGTAATTGCTCAATCATACCTGCCGCAACGGTTAGGTTTGATAGGCGGTCAATTAGGATAAACGCACCTGTTTCATGGTTGTTGTGGTACTCATCAGCCAAAATTGTTTCTGTAAGCTCTAAGGTTACAATCGCAATTTCGTTAAGTTGTAATGAGTCTGCTTGACCATGCTCAAGGGTATTTACATCAATCGTGTGATCGATTTTTCTTACCACTGCCGAGGTATTTTTGCTGCCTAACTTAAAGTTGTAGCTTTTACCTAATACAAGCGGCGCTTCATGCATCCATACTAATTTAGCTTGAATACGGTTTGTAACAGCGGCTTTTGAAGCGGCTTGTACAATCACATCGCCACGGCTGATATCAATTTCGTCGTTTAACGTTAAGGTAATTGCTTGACCTGCTTCAGCAGTATCTAAGTTGCCATCGAAAGTCACAATCTCTTTGATGCTTGAGCTTTTACCTGATGGTAATACTTTTACCGCATCACCCACGCTGAACTTGCCAGAGGTTAAAGTACCTTGGAAGCCGCGGAAGTCTAAGTTAGGGCGTACCACATACTGGACAGGAAGACGTGCTTCAAAACCGTTATCAAGTTCTGCAGCTGGTGAGTCTTCAAGTAACTCAAGTAGTGGTTTATCAGTGTAGTAAGGTGTGTGCTCTGAGCGTGTAACTACGTTGTCACCTTTAAGCGCTGACATAGGCACAAACTTGATATTAGTAACGTTTAGTTGCTCTGCAAACTTAAGGTAATCCGCTTTGATTTTCTCATATACGGTTTCATCGAAATCGACGATATCCATCTTATTGATAGCAACAACAAACTGCTTAATACCTAGTGAGTCACAGATAAAGCTATGACGCTTAGTTTGTACTTGTACGCCGTAACGAGCGTCAACTAAGATAATTGCCACATCACTGGTTGATGCGCCGGTCACCATGTTGCGCGTGTACTGCTCATGTCCTGGCGTATCAGCAATAATGAACTTACGTTTTGCTGTTGAGAAGTAACGATAAGCAACGTCAATGGTAATACCTTGCTCACGTTCAGCTTGAAGACCATCTACAAGAAGTGCTAAATCAAGCTCTTCACCGGCATTACCGACTTTTTCATTGTCCTTATGCAGGGCTGCAAGTTGGTCTTCATAAATTTGGTGACTGTCGTGTAAAAGGCGGCCAATCAGCGTTGATTTACCGTCATCCACACTACCACAGGTCAGCATGCGTAAAAGGCTTTTGTCTTGTTGACGTGCAAGGTAGGCGTCGATACCTAACTCTCTTACTTCATTAATCGTGTCGTTTGTTTTAGACATTAGAAATAGCCCTCACGTTTTTTCTTTTCCATTGAACCAGCAGAGTCGTGATCAATCACGCGGCCTTCACGCTCAGAAGAGGTTGAAAGCAGCATCTCTTCAATAATTTCAGTTAAGGTACCTGCATTTGATTCCACAGCACCTGTTAGTGGGTAACAACCAAGAGTACGAAAACGTACCGACTTCATTTGCGGTACTTCGCCTTCTTCTAATGGCATACGCTCATCATCAACCATGATTAGCGTGCCGTTACGCTCAACGACAGGGCGTTCTTTGGCAAGGTAAAGTGGAACCATTTCAATGTTTTCTTGGTAGATATACTGCCAAATATCAAGTTCAGTCCAGTTAGATAGCGGGAATACACGAATGCTTTCACCCGGGTTAACTTGGCTGTTATATGTATTCCAAAGCTCTGGACGTTGGTTTTTTGGATCCCATCTGTGGTGTTTGTCACGGAATGAGTAAACACGCTCTTTAGCACGTGATTTCTCTTCGTCACGGCGTGCCCCACCAAACGCAGCATCAAAGCCGTATTTATCTAACGCTTGCTTTAAGCCTTGCGTTTTCATGATGTCGGTGTGCTTTGCTGAGCCGTGTACAAATGGATTGATATCAATCTCTAACCCTTCAGGGTTTTTGTGGACGATTAAATCAAAGCCATACTCTTTAGCTAGGCGGTCACGAAACTCGATCATTTCCTTAAACTTCCAGTTGGTATCAACGTGTAAAAGTGGAAATGGGATCTTTGCTGGATAAAACGCTTTACGCGCCAAGTGTAATAACACTGATGAATCTTTACCAATTGAGTAAAGCATCACCGGGTTTTCAAACTCAGCAGCAACTTCGCGCATGATTTTGATACTTTCAGCTTCTAATTGCTGAAGGTGTGTTAAAGCCATTGTTAGTCGTCCTACTAAAATGATTAAAAGTTAAATTAAGCTACGCCAGTAATTGGCTGGGCAAAGCTGCTGGTTTGCTCTGTTTGACCAAACCATGCAAGCTGATGATGCAATGATGCAACTTCGCCAATAATTAATAAGGCGGGTGAGATAATGCTATGGCGTGAAATCAAATCAGCCAGCTCACCTAATTGCCCTGTAATCACACGTTGTTCTTTACGTGTGCCGTTTTCGATAATGGCAACGGGGGTATCTGCACCGCGGCCATGTTTTAATAGTTGTGCTTGAATATGCGGTGATTTAATCACTCCCATATAAATCGCTAAGGTCTGATTTGGCTTGGCAAGTGACTGCCAATCTAATTCTTGACCATCTTTTTTACAGTGACCCGTTACAAACTGAATGGCTTGCGCATGATCTCTGTGAGTAAGTGGAATACCTGCATAAGCGCTACAACCTGCAGCAGCAGTAATACCCGGTACGATTTGGTAACGCACTTTATTCGCGGCAAGAACTTGTACTTCTTCACCACCACGACCATAAATAAACGGGTCGCCGCCTTTAATACGGCATACTTTTTTGCCTTGCTTGGCAAAATCGACCAACATCTGATTGGTATCTTCTTGCGCCACACTGTGATCGCCTAACCTTTTACCTACGCAAACTAGGTCGGCATCACGGCGTACTAAATCCATAATTTCATCAGAAACCAAGTAGTCATATACCACCACATCGGCTTGTTGCATTAACTGCAGTGCTTTTAAGGTTAATAGCTCAGGGTCACCTGGGCCTGCACCTACAACATACACTTCGCCTTCTGGTTCTGGCTTTGCATCTAACAATTGCTCTAACTGCGCTGTTGCAGCTTCGGTATTACCCGCTTGGACTTTGCTTACAACTGATGAATCAAATACGCCTTCCCAAAACTGGCGGCGGTCAGCAAAGTGTTTAAAGCGTTGTTTTACTTTGTCACGAAAGCTACCAACTAATGTAGCGAGTGGACCTATATGCTGTGGAATAAGCGTTTCGAGTTTTTCGCGTAAACGACGTGCTAATACTGGCGCTGTGCCTGCGCTTGAAATTGCAATTGTGATTGGATCACGGTCAACAATTGATGGAAAAATAAAGCTGCACTTAGGTTGATCATCCACCACGTTAACGAAAATATTGCGCGCATTAGCAAGTTCGAACACATCTTTGTTAACGCTGTCTATATCAGTTGCAGCGATTACCAGCATTTGCTGATCTAAATACTGTTCTTTGAAAAAGTCGTTAATGAGTGTTACATCACCTTTCTCAGCAAGTTCTCGAAGTTCATCACAAAATTCAGGGGCGACTAGCGTCACATGAGCACGCGCTTTTAAAAACGCACGGCATTTGCGTAATGCGACATCTCCACCGCCGACTACCAGCACAGGTTTGTCGTCTAATTTGGTAAAGATTGGTAAATATTGCACTTTGTTCTCACCCCTAAAACACATCAAGAAACTGCTTATTGCAGGCAAGCAGAATATAGTGCTCTAAAAAAAGTAAAAAATAATTAAAACCAAGTTTATATAACTAAAAGTTATACCAGGTGGTTTGTTTTGGCTTAAGACTTAGTTAACAAGGGATTGCGGCGAGTTACAAGTAAATAAGCAGCCTTATGGTGATTAGTTATGATTTATAGCCGAATGATAAAAATTTGCTACTATAGGTCACTAATATGGCAACACAAATATAAGAGCTATGACTAAAATGCAAACAAGCGCTGCCCAAGCGGTGGCACTGATGGACTTAACAACTCTAAATGACAGCGACACAACAGAAACCATTAATAACTTGGTTGCCAGTATTGAGCCAACGTTAGGCATTCCTGCAGCGGTCTGTGTGTATAGCCAGTTTGTAAGCGATGCAAAGCTTGCTCTCGCTGAGCGTGAACTACAGCAAGTCAAAGTGGCTACAGTTACTAACTTTCCTAGTGGGGAGCAACCGTTAGAGCAAGTGTTAAATGAAACCTTATTTGCCATTGAACGCGGCGCTGATGAAATTGATTTAGTGATCCCCTACAAAGCGCTTATTGGTGGTGATGAGCGCAAAGTTTTAGAGTATGTCAAAGCGTCTAAAGAGGCATGTGGTACTCAAGCGCAGCTTAAAGTCATTATCGAAAGTGGCGAATTAAGTGATGATCTCATTGCAACAGCAACTAAGCTGGCAATTGATGGCGGCGCTGATTTTGTTAAAACCAGTACTGGTAAAGTGGCTGTCAATGCAACGCTAGCTGCAACAGACATCATGTTGAACAGCATAAAAGCGAGTGGCAAAAAGGTTGGTTTTAAGGCGGCAGGCGGGGTCAGAACAGTCACCGAAGCTGCTGAGTATTTAGCCCTAGCTGAATCAATTATGGGTGAAGCGTACTTACAACCCGAGCTATTTCGTTTTGGCGCTTCTGGGTTATTAAAAGATGTGTATGCAACATTAAATGAATCGTGAAAGTGAACAAGAGAAAATAGCGCTCGAGCACGGCGCAGCAAAGTTGTTTTTGCGCTGTTACGAAAAGCAGTTTGGCGTGAGTATGCGCAATATTTGGCATAACACGCCGAGTAAACCAGACGTGAGTTGTTATAAAGGTGATGAACGGCTTGATATTGAAGTCGCACATTTATATGCCAGCGAAACAGAAGCAATGGCGGTGTTAGGCCGGCCGTTGTCTATCTCAATGCAACGAGATCTCGCTGAAATGGCTTTAGCACCGAGTAACGAGCGTTTGCATTGTGCTTTGCATCGTTTGCTAGCACAAAAAGCCAAGAAACATTACGAGTCTACTCAGCCTTGGTTATTAATACGCAATGCCAGTACTATATGGCATCTTGATGATTTTAAGTCAGTACTTACTCACCTTGATGTGCCTAAGCATCATCCATTTCAACAAATTTGGTTGTTATGTGATTTTTATCGTGGTGAGTTATTACAAATTTTATAATGGAATGAGATAACAACAATGAAATTTAAACGTTCAGGGACGCAAACACTTCTATCGAGTGTTTTTCCAAGTTTAGCATTAGCAGGTGTAGTTGCTGTATCGCTCACGGCGTGTACTAACCCAAGTACACCAGCGGGTGAAGAAGGTTACGTATTTGAAAAGCCGCGGGTGTTTGGCGAAGGCGGTTATCAAGGCACTATGATTGGCCCAGCTAACTACGGCATGTCACTTTGGCGCAATCAGGTGATTAATATTGATATGCGCCCGAATACGTATACTGAAGCATTTAAAATCTTAGCTAACGATGACTTAAACATTAGTTTTGATTTTCATGCGGTCATTTCAATAGAAAGCGGCTCTGTCAGAGCGGTGGTTGAGCAATACGGTGGTGAAGATTGGTATCCGCGATTTGTCCGTGAAACATTTAGAACTTATGTGCGTGATATAGTGCAGCAATACGATAGTGGTGTGTTAAAAACCAATCGCGAGAAAATAGCTGCAGAAGTAACAGCCCGGTTAAAAGCGTATTTAGAACCAACGCCATTTAAGCTCGCCAATGTCGTAGTGGGAAATATTAACTATCCGGCTATTGTTGCTAATGCTGTTGAGAAAAAGTTAGCTGCACAACAATTACTGTCTGAAAAAGAAACGCAAAAAGAAATTGCACGAAAAGATGCTGAGATCCGTGTAGAAGAAGCGAAAGGTATTGCACAGGCGCAAAAAATAATTAATGCCACTTTGACGCCAAATTATCTACAACATGAAGCTATTAATGCGCAGTTAAAGATGGCTGAGTCACCTAACCATACAACAGTTTATATTCCTGTTGGTAACAATGGTGTACCACTGGTGAAAGGCACAAACTAAGGGTTTAAACAGCCAGTGCGGGCACTGGCTGTTAGTTTGCTTAGTTAAATTTAAACATACTGCCAAAGCTTTCTAAACTTGATTTGTTCGTTTTGGCAATACACCCTGAATCATCAAGAGACTTTTTAGTCGTCTCATCAGCAAGGCCAGTCACTTTCAGCTTTTTTTCTTGCTGATACTCAGTGAGAGCAATCACGGTTGCTTGATCGTACACTACGTCTTCTATTTCATATTCTTCGTAGTGAGGCTGCCTTTTCAAATAACCCAAACAAACCAAGTTCAGTCGTGACATCGCTAAGTCTGTTTTTTCGTAGTAAGGCATTCTGTGAGTTGGAACACTAACCGATGCAACTGGCGCTTTAGCAGGAGCTGCAGCTGCGGTTACTTTTATTGGTGCAGGGGCTGTATGGCCAGCTGCAATGGTGTTATCACTATTATAGCGATAATAAGTTGTTGGCACTTTTGATTCTAAAAACTCAACAGCTTTTACGATCACTTCGCGCAATGCTTTTTCTTTTGGTGTGTTTGACCAGCTACTTAAGTTACCACCAACGAGTGCGCCACCAAAATTGGTGGCAGCTGATGTAAAGTCAAAATCTTTACTGCCACCCTCAACACTGGTAGCGGCTAAAATGCGTGAAGTACGCGTATCGATTAAGCGTAAATCTATCGCCATGTGCGAACTTGAAAAACCAGCCGACACAGAGCTAAATACATCACCGATAAAGCCACCACTGCCGACACGAGTGCCTGAGTTGTCATCATCAAACTCTGTGACTGCGGCAACCACAACAATTTCGGCTCCCTCTATTTCACCATACGCAGCACCAGAAGCGGCACTCACACGGCCTGATACAGCAAGGTCTTGTTCTGATAATACGGCATCAAGTGCTTGTCGCTCTAAAACAATAAAGCGATTTGTACTGACTAATGCGGTTGTGAGTTGATCGGCCATACCTTCACCAATTTCTTTACGCCACCAACGTGAATCGTTTGATTTATCAGTAAAGCGGGCAACAGCGATCCGAGCTTTTGGGCCATTGTATTGCTGCTGTGCAACTTCGTTTATATCTGGGCTATTGGTATTGCTGGTGGTTGTCGAAGTACTCTGGCATGCAGTCAGTGCCGCAGCAAGTAACGTAATCGAAATTGCTTTGTGTGTTTTGGTGAGCATATGACTTTCCTTAACTTATATCTCATGCAGTAAATAACGCCGCACTATGGGCTTTGTTGTTATTGACGTTTGTATGGATAAGCTATAAAAATCAGTGTTTTATTAATAGCACTCAGGCGAAAATTTTATTCACTGACGCGAAATTCGGCATGTTTTTGATGTTTTTCTCGATACTGTTTTGGTGATAAGCCAACATAGCTCTTAAAGCTTCGGGCAAAATAGCTTTGTGAACTAAAACCGGCTTGCTCCGCGACTTGACCAATTGCTAATTCGCTATCGATTAGCTGTTTTTTTGAAAATTCTAAGCGAGTATTGCGTAAATAGTCAGAAGGCGTTTGCGAGTACAAGGCTTTCATTTTTAGTTGTAGCGCACGGGGACTTAAACATAACGCAGAGGCTAGTTGTTCAACCGAAAAACTTTCATCTTGATAATGGACTTGTACTACTTGCTTGAGCTTTTCTGTGAAGGAATAATCTTTATTTTGTACTGTTATTGGCGCTGTATCGCTATTCAGAGGAGCTGCCAGTTGTGCTGTTAGATGTTGGTTTAAAATATGTCTTAGATTAAGCAGGCCTTTTACTCTGCTTACTAGTAGAGTAGGCTCAAAAGGTTTACTCAAAAAATCATCAGCCAATAAATCCAGCCCTTTTAAGCGGCTGTGGGTATCTGCTTTAGCAGAAAGTAATAATACTGGGATATGGCTGGTGGCTGGGTTTGAACGCAGTGCTGCTAATAATTGATAACCATCCATATTTGGCATCATCACATCACTAATAATGAGTTCAGGCAGGTCTGTTTGGCATAAATCAAGCGCTTGCTGACCATCAGTTGCACAGATACAGTTAAACTCGTTATTAAATAAAGAAAGGAGCAGCTCTGCCATTTCCTCATTATCCTCAACAATCAGCAATGTCTGTTGTGAGGTAAGAACTTGCGTAGCACTATTAATGTGATTATCAGCACTTTCAACCATAGGCAATGATACAGTGAAGCAGCTACCTTCAGCGATTTTACTGCTTACACTGATAGAACCACCGTATTGTTCAACGAGTTGTTTTACTAAGCTCAGGCCAATACCACTACCTGGTTCAGATGATGCTACGCGAGTAAAGCGCTGAAAAACCGACTGCTGATGCTCACTGGCAATACCCACACCGGTATCCGTAATTTTAAACTGTAACGCTTGTTGCACTTCACTAAGGTGAATAGCGACTGTGCCACCTGCAGGGGTGTACTTAAGTGCATTGCTTATCAGGTTACTAAAAATCGAGTGAGCATGTTCAGGAGCAAGGTTAATCTTAAAGGCTTTAGTGGTGGTGTCAGTAAAGTTAAATTGCAGCTGTTTTTGCTCAAACAGAGGCCTGAAATCCGCCACTAAATCTGTTAAAAATGGCGTAATAGAATAGGGGCTGACAGTGTAAATTGCCGTGCTTGGGCGTTGACTCAATTGTAAAAGTTGATTGATTAGCTCTAGTAAGCGCTGGCAGTTACGTTTGATACTCGCTAATTGCGTTTGAGCTTGAGAGTCTGCATTGCTTCGCTGTAACTGACTGATCGGAGCGAGTATTAAGCTAAGTGGTGTTTTGAGTTCGTGGCTAATGTTATCTAAAAATTGATCTTTTAGTTTGTTTAACTCAATTTCGGTTTGCTTCTCTTGCTCTGCTAGTTTGCGCTTGTACAAAGCATTTAACACAAGCCAAGTCAGTACTAAAGCAAACGTAAAATAAATGCCGTAGGCTAATTTAGTTTGCCACCAAGGAGGCACAACAGTAAGCGCTAATAGCTGTGTACTGTCACTCCATTGGCCATATTGATCTTTTGCTTTTAGCAATAACTGGTAGTTACCAGCAGGCAATTGCGGATAGTTAATTTGCCTAAGGGATGCATCGGTATATAAGAATTGCTCATCAAAGCCAGCTAGCTTGTAGCCATATTGGTAATGTTTTGGAGTCGCACCATTTTTTAATGCACTAAATTTAAAGCCGATAACCCCCGCTGATTTTGCAAACGAGAATGTCTGAGTTGCACTAGCAAGGGTATTGGTTTGCTTATCAAAATGATTACTTTTAATTGCTCGGTTATTAAGTAATAACTCAGTTAACACTGGAGTCGGGGGAGTGTGCGATAAGGTTAGTTGCTCTGGGTAAAAATGATTGTAGCCATTAATACCACCAAAAAATAATTCGCCATCGTCTGCTTGAAAGCTCGCACCTAATATAAATGACTGGTGTTGAATACCATCTTCAGGCAAAAACTGCTGCATTTGCTGTGTGCTGGGGTTATAGCGAGTGAGTCCGCTATTGGTTGCAAGCCAAAGCGTGCCTTGTTTATCGGCAAGAATGTCAAAAACGTTGTCATTAGCTAATCCTTGCTGCTCAGTTATGTGTTTCACTGTGAGGGTATGTTTATTGACCTGATTCAAGCCTTGCATAGTGCCAACCCAAATGCTGTCTTCACTGAGTAATAAAGAGGTAACCATATTGTGGCTAAGCCCTGTCTCGCCTGAACCTTGCTCATCTAATAAACTAAATTGCTCTGTTGAGATATCGAGTTTATTGAGTCCTGCTCGGGTACCAATCCATAGTGCGTGCTCTTCATTGTCATAAGCCAAAGTAAATACGGTGTTGTTGGCAAGGCTATTTTGCGCATCATTGTGCTGATAGTGAGTCACCTTGGCAGAGGTTGGTTCAAAGCGGGTTAAGCCTTGGTTACTACCTAGCCAAAGTGCACCTGTTTTGTCGCTGGTAATTGCGTAAACACGATCACTGGCTAGCTGGTGGCTTTGCATGGTGAAAGTTGTAAACTCATCAAGGCTGTCTTGATACTTAATTAAACCGCCACCGTAAGTACCAACCCATAATTGCTGGTTAGCATCTTCGTGTAGGGCAAATATATTGTTATTAGGTAGGGCGTTTTTAAAGTGCTGATAACCAGACGTTGTTTTGCGGTTGAGTCCATCACGGGTGCCAACCCATACCTCACCATTGGCTCTTTTAACTATTGAACGAACAAAGTTATGACTTAACGAATTTGCTTGAGAGGTTTTTAATTGATGAGAGAACTGTTGCTGCTTAGGATCATAGCGGTGCACACCATAGCCATCAGTACCTAGCCAAATAATGCCTTGAGAGTCTTGAAAAAGAGAAAGCAGGTAGTCGCTGCTTAAGCCGTTGGGGTTTTGTTTGTCATGGCGATATTGAGTGAATTGCTCTTGTAAGTCAGCACCCGCAGGTAAAAGGTATAGACCTTGCCCGTAGCTTGTAAGCCAAAGGTTTTGCTGTTGGTCAATCAGGCTGTCTGTGATCCAGACGCCATTAAACTGTTCGATTTTTTCACTACTTTGCGTAGCTAAATTTAATATATAAAGACCTTTTTTAGCGCCAATAAGCAGCTTTTCGTCATTAAGTAACTTGAGATGCCAGAGCGGCATGGAGATCTGAGCATGCTGAGTAAATTGCTCAGTAATTGGGTCAAATGAAATAAGCCCTTTATCTGTGGCAAGCCAAATTAGTTCATCGGTAATAACAATGTCTCGAACCAGTGGCTGCGCTGACTTATAGTGAAAGTGTGTAAAGCTATTATTTGATACATCAAAACGGGTTAACTTACCGTGTTCGTGGCCTAGCCACAGAACATCATCTTTAGCTAACGCCATAGACCAAATTTTATCTTCACTTAGGCTTTCATTATGGTGTGTAGAAAACACCTCAAACAGACCGGTTTTAGGGTTGAGTCTATTAAGCCCTTTGCTTGCAGTCGAAAACCATAGCTGGTTTTTACTGTCTTTGACACAACCGGTGATCCAGTTCCCTGAAATGCTTTTATCATTACTGTTAGCTTTAAAACGCTTAAATTCATAACCATCAAAGCGATTTAAGCCACCTTGTGTGGCAAACCATAAAAAGCCTTGCTGGTCGGTGATGCTGCAAGTGATTGAATTTTGGCTGAGGCCTTGCTGACTGTTAAAAGTGCCTAGGTGTAAAGAACGTGCACTAGCCTGATTAGCTATCAACAAAATGAGGCATAACAATACAATATTAAAAGGGGATTTTAATAGCAGCACACTGATCCATGTTATTTCGTGTTCCTGTAATGGGTTTATGATAAACTGCTTTTTAATCAATGTTAATATTGATTTTTAAACGAACTGATGAGATTTTAACTAATGGGTATCTTTTACTCTTGTGTTAATGAATTGCGTAAGTATAATAGGCATCCACTTTGCAGGGGCGTAGTTCCAATTGGTAGAACAGCGGTCTCCAAAACCGACGGTTGGGAGTTCGAATCTCTCCGCCCCTGCCACTTTTTACACAATGTGTGCTAAGTCTGAAATTAAAAATCGGTTTAAACAAGTCAGTTTTTAAGTTTAGATTTTAATGGATTAACCCTGCCAGAGCGCAGGGTTGTTGTGTCTGTAGTTAAGGTAAAAATATTATGAGCACGAATGTAGAAACACCATCAAGTGCGATGGATTCAGTAAAGTGGATTGTAGCAATTGCGCTACTAGCAGGCGCAGTCGTTGGTAACCACATGTATGCAGACCAATCTGTATTATTACGTGCTATTGGTGTAGTGGTTGCTGTTGCAGCTGGTTTAGGCATTGCCTCACTAACTGAAAAAGGTCGTACTTTTCTTGCGTTTGCAAAAGAAGCACGTATCGAAGTACGTAAAGTTGTGTGGCCAACTCGCCAAGAAACAACACATACGACATTAATTGTAATGGTTGCAACTGTGATTATGGCGCTTATCCTTTGGGGATTAGATGGCATTTTATTCCGCGCAGTAGGCTTTTTAACTGGATTGGAGATCTAATCCCATGTCGGATGAGAAGAACGAAAAGAAACTACGTTGGTACGTAGTACAAGCTTTCTCTGGTTACGAGAAGCGTGTAGCACAAACTATTCTTGAGCACATCAAGATCGAAGGTTTGGAAGATAGTTTTGGTGAAGTATTAGTACCAACTGAAGAAGTTGTTGAGATGCGCGCTGGCCAAAAGCGTAAATCTGAGCGCAAATTCTTCCCAGGTTACGTACTAGTTCAAATGGACATGAACGATGCAAGCTGGCACTTAGTGAACAGCACTGCACGTGTTATGGGCTTCATTGGTGGTACGTCTGATCGTCCAGCGCCAATTAGCCAAAAAGAAGCTGACCGCATCTTAAACCGTCTTCAAGAGAACTCTGAAGCACCTAAGCCAGCTACATTATTCGAGCCAGGTGAAGTTGTTCGTGTTATCGATGGTCCATTTGCTGACTTCAGCGGTGTTGTTGAAGAAGTTGATTACGAGAAGAGCCGCGTGAAAGTGTCTGTTCTTATCTTCGGTCGTTCGACACCTGTTGACCTTGAATTTGGTCAAGTTGAGCAAGACAAGTAAGTAAAAAATTAAAGCAGCCAAAATCGTTTAATATTTTGGCAATATGCTTGAAAAAGGCCGCTGATTAACTTATAATCAGCGGCCTTTTTGTGTTAGGGCAAGTTCTAACTTGTTTTATCACTAAAAAGTGAGAACCAATTTTTAAACTGGGAAGCCGTTAGAGTACGCGTCCTCGCGCGCACAAGGCTATGACCCACCAAATGAGGTATTTATTATGGCTAAAAAAGTTGAAGCTATTATCAAGCTACAAGTTGCCGCTGGTATGGCTAACCCTAGTCCTCCAGTAGGTCCAGCACTAGGTCAACACGGTGTAAACATCATGGAATTCTGTAAAGCGTTCAACGCACGTACAGAATCTATCGAAAAAGGCGCTCCAGTTCCTGTAGTGATCTCTGTTTACGGTGACCGTTCTTTCACGTTCGACATGAAAACTCCACCGGCTGCTTACTTACTTAAGAAAGCTGCAGGCATCAAATCAGGTTCTGGCCGTCCTAACACTGAAAAAGTGGGTACAGTAACTCGTGCTCAACTTGAAGAAATCGTTGAGACAAAACGACCTGACCTTACAGCGGCTGATATGGACGCTGCAGTTCGCACTATCGCAGGTTCTGCGCGTGCGATGGGCTTGAACGTAGAGGACTAAGATAATGGCAAAATTAACTAAACGTATGCGTACAATCCGCGAAAAAGTGGATGTAACTAAAGATTACGAAATCAACGAAGCAGTTGCTCTTTTAAAAGAGTTAGCGACAGCTAAATTCGTAGAAAGTGTTGACGTTGCTGTTAACCTTGGTATCGATGCTCGTAAATCTGACCAAAACGTTCGTGGTGCAACTGTACTACCTAACGGTACTGGTCGTGAAGTTCGTGTTGCTGTATTCACACAAGGCGCTAACGCAGATGCTGCGAAAGAAGCTGGTGCTGAATTAGTGGGCATGGAAGATCTTGCTGAACAAGTTAAGAAAGGCGAGATGAACTTTGACGTTGTTGTTGCATCTCCAGACGCTATGCGTGTTGTTGGTCAACTAGGTCAAATCTTAGGTCCACGTGGTCTAATGCCAAACCCTAAAACTGGTACTGTAACTCCTAACGTTGCAGAAGCAGTTAAAAACGCGAAAGCAGGTCAAGTTCGTTACCGTAACGACAAGAACGGTATCATCCATACTACTATCGGTAAGGTTGATTTCACTGCTGAGCAACTTCAACAAAACCTTGAAGCTCTTATTGTTGCGCTTAAGAAGGCTAAACCTTCTCAAGCAAAAGGTACTTACGTGAAGAAAGTAACTATCTCTACAACAATGGGCGCAGGTGTTGCTGTTGACCAAAACTCTCTAAGCACAGTTGTTGCTTAATTAAGAGTTTACATGGCGCGAAATTTGAACTATAATTTTGCGCCATTTTGTTGAGAAAGTTAATTTCGAAACAAGTAAAGAATTCGGGTTGAAGTCCATAATTTCGTAATGCCTTCGGGTAAAAACGATAAATTGGACTTCCGTCCAAGACCGTAGGCGGCTTCGGCCTTAATATTTTACCTACGTAGACGGTGTGAATCCCCAGATAGATTTTTCCTAATCTTCTGGCTCTCGCCGTAAAAAGCATCTCCATCTTTGATGGGGAAGAGTAGAACAGGGAAGCCAATTTCGGCAACCCATTAAACCAGGAGTAACACCCATGGCTTTAAATCTTCAAGGCAAAAAAGCAATTGTTGCTGAAGTCAACGAAGCAGCCACTGGTGCTCTTTCTGCAGTTGTTGCAGATTCTCGTGGTGTAACAGTTGGTGCTATCACTGCCCTTCGTAAAGAAGCTCGTGAAGCTGGTGTATGGATGAAAGTTGTTCGTAACACTTTAGCTAAACGTGCTGTTGAAGGTACAGATTTTGAGTGCCTTTCTGACTCACTTGTAGGTCCAAGCTTAATCGCTTTCTCTTCAGAGCACCCAGGTGCTGCTGCGCGTATCTTCAAAGATTTCGCGAAGAAGAACGAGAAATTCGAAGTTAAGACGGCTGCATTTGAAGGTAACGTAGTAGACGCAGCTATGCTAGCAACTCTACCTACTTACGACGAAGCTGTTGCACGCTTAATGAGCGCTATGAAAGAAGCGTCTGCAGGTAAATTGTGTAAAACAATTGAAGCAGTACGTGTACAGAAAGAAGAGCAAGCTGCTTAATTTTAAGCTGTTTTTTTGTTCACTTTCGGTGTAATATTTTTTTTGGGCTATATTTAGTCCGTAATAATTAGGAAATTTGTAATGTCTGTAACTAAAGACCAAATCCTTGATGCTATTGCTGAAATGTCAGTAATGGACGTTGTTGCTCTAGTTGAAGCAATGGAAGAAAAATTCGGCGTAACTGCAGCTGCTGCTGTTGTTGCTGGTCCTGCTGCTGAAGCAGCTGAAGAAAAGACTGAGTTCGACGTAATCCTTACTGGCGCTGGCGCTAACAAGGTTGCAGCTATCAAAGCTGTACGTGGTGCTACTGGTCTTGGCCTTAAAGAAGCTAAAGCACTTGTTGAAGCTGCTCCTGCACCTATCAAAGAAGGTGTATCTAAAGAAGAAGCTGAAGCACTTGCAAAAGACCTTACTGAAGCTGGTGCTGAAGTTGAGGTTAAGTAATCTAGCTTACGCTAGGTTCGCTGCCTGAGTAATCAGGCAAGGGCTGGTGATTATTTAATCACCGGCCTTTTTGCGCTATAGAGCGATGCAATCCTGTAACGCAAATAAAATCTAATTTTCTCTTTACTTTCAAGTTGTTACCTAGTTTGGTGTTGAAAGTGTCAGAGCAAAATAGAACAACAATTTAATGTTGTACATCTTGGCTTAGATGCCAGTTAAGTCTGTTCTTACAAGAACAGGTCGGGTCAAAGATCAGCAAGCTGAGGAACCCCATGGCTTACTCTTATTCTGAAAAGAAACGTATCCGTAAGGATTTTGGTAAACGTCCACAAGTTTTGGATATACCTTTCTTACTGTCGACGCAGTTAGAATCGTTTAAAAAATTCTTAGTCCCTGACGCTGATGGCGATCACGGTTTGGAAGCTGCTTTCCGTTCTGTGTTTCCTATCAAAAGCTACTCGGGAAATTCTGAGCTTCAATACGTAAGTTATCGTATTGGTGAGCCAGTATTCGATGTAAAAGAATGTCAAATTCGCGGTGTGACTTATTCTGCTCCACTTCGCGTAAAATTGCGTCTTGTGGTGATGGACAAAGAAGCACCAGGCACAGTTAAAGACATTAAAGAGCAAGAAGTTTACATGGGCGAAATTCCGCTCATGACTGATACCGGTACCTTTGTTATCAATGGTACAGAGCGTGTTATCGTTTCTCAGCTACACCGTAGCCCTGGTGTATTCTTTGATAACGACCGCGGTAAAACTCACTCGTCAGGTAAAGTACTTTATAACGCGCGTGTAATTCCTTACCGTGGTTCATGGTTAGACTTCGAGTTTGATGCAAAAGATAACCTTTATGTACGTATTGACCGTCGTCGTAAATTACCGGCGTCAATCATCCTACGTGCACTTGAGTACTCAACGGATGAAATCCTAGAGATATTCTTCGATACAACTGCGTTTGAAGTTGCTGACGGTAAAGTTCTTATGGAACTTGTTCCTTCACGCTTACGTGGTGAAACTGCCGCTTTTGATATCAAAGGCGAAGACGGTGAAGTCCTTGTTGAAGCGGGTCGTCGTATTACTGCGCGTCACATCAAGAACATCGAGAAAAAAGGTATTAACCAATTAGAAGTACCGCATGAGTACATCATTGGTCGTGTTGTAGCTAGAAACTATGTTGATGAGTCAACTGGTGAGATCATCGCAAACGCGAATGATGAGCTATCACTTGAGCTAATGGCTGAATTGGTTAAAGCAGGTCACACTAAGATTGATACACTATATATCAACGAAGTGGACAGCGGCGCCTACATGTCAGATACATTACGTATCGACACAACAAGCAACCGTTTAGAAGCATTAGTAGAAATTTATCGCATGATGCGCCCAGGCGAGCCACCGACGAAAGACGCGGCTGAAGCCTTATTTGATAACTTGTTCTTCTCTGACGAGCGTTACGATTTATCAACAGTTGGTCGTATGAAGTTTAATAGCCGTGTAGGTTATGACTCAGATACTGGCCCTGGCACATTATCGAAAGAAGACATCGTAGCTGTTATGAAAGTGCTTATCGCTATTCGTAACGGTGTTGGCGATGTTGATGATATCGACCACTTAGGCAACCGTCGTATCCGTAGTGTTGGCGAAATGGCTGAGAACCAATTCCGCGTTGGTCTAGTACGTGTTGAGCGTGCTGTACGTGAGCGTTTAAGCTTAGGTGACCTTGACGCTGTAATGCCACAAGATCTTATTAACGCTAAGCCTATTTCGGCTGCGGTTAAAGAGTTCTTTGGTTCATCTCAGTTATCACAGTTCATGGACCAAAATAACCCGCTTTCAGAAGTAACGCACAAGCGTCGTATTTCTGCATTAGGCCCGGGTGGTTTAACACGTGAACGCGCTGGCTTCGAGGTTCGAGACGTTCACGTAACTCACTATGGTCGTGTATGTCCAATCGAAACGCCTGAGGGTCCAAACATCGGTCTAATTAACTCATTGTCTACGTACGCACGTACGAATGACTATGGTTTCTTAGAAACACCTTACCGTAAAGTGGTAAACGGTGTAGTTACTGATGAAGTAGATTACTTATCAGCCATTGAAGAAGGTCAGTTTGTTATCGCTCAAGCGAACTCAAACTTGAACGAAAACAATGAGTTTGTTGATGAACTAATTCCATGTCGTCACAAAGGTGAATCAACCTTTATGGGCAAAATGGACCAACAATATATGGACGTATCACCACAACAGGTGATCTCTGTAGCGGCAGCACTTATCCCGTTCCTAGAACACGATGATGCTAACCGTGCATTGATGGGTTCAAACATGCAACGTCAAGCCGTACCAACACTTATCGCGGACAAACCGCTGGTAGGTACAGGTATCGAGCTTACACTAGCGAAAGATTCTGGTGTAACTATCGTTGCTAAGCGTGGTGGTGAAGTAATGTATGCGGATGCAAGCCGCATCGTTGTAAATGTACATGAAGATGAGCGTATTCCAGGTGAAGCGGGCATCGATATTTACAACCTTACTAAATACACTCGCTCAAACCAAAATACATGTATTAACCAAAAACCAACTTGTATGGTTGGTGAGCCGGTAACACGTGGTGACGTATTAGCAGATGGTCCTTCGACTGACTTAGGTGACTTAGCACTTGGTCAAAACCTTCGCGTGGCATTCATGCCATGGAACGGTTATAACTTCGAGGATTCAATCCTACTATCTGAGCGTGTAGTTCAAGAAGATCGTCTAACGACTATCCACATTCAAGAACTACAATGTATCGCACGTGATACTAAATTAGGTCCTGAAGAGATCACAGCAGATATCCCTAACGTAGGTGAGTCTGCACTAGGCAAGCTTGATGAGTCAGGCGTTGTTTATATCGGTGCTGAAGTTAAAGGCGGCGATATCCTAGTAGGTAAAGTGACTCCGAAAGGCGAAACGCAATTAACACCAGAAGAAAAGCTACTACGTGCTATCTTCGGTGAGAAAGCGTCAGACGTTAAAGACAGCTCTTTACGCGTACCAAACTCTGTAACTGGTACCGTAATCGACGTACAAGTTTTCACCCGTGACGGTGTTGAAAAAGATAAGCGTGCGTTAGAAGTTGAAGACATGCAGCTTCGCGAAGCGAAGAAAGACTTCAACGAAGAGTTCCGTATCTTAGAAGCAGGTGTATTAGACCGTGCTCGTAAGCTACTTGTTGACGCAGGTCTGAACGCAGATTCAATTGTATCACTAAATGCTGAAAAGCTGCTTACTCAAAGCCTTGCTGAAGAAGACAAGCAAGCTGAACTTGAGCAACTAGCTGCCCAGTACGATGAGCTTAAAGCTGAATACGATAAGAAGTTTGAAAACAAACGTCGTAAGATCACTCAAGGTGATGACCTAGCACCAGGCGTACTTAAGATTGTTAAAGTATACCTAGCTGTTAAACGTCGTATCCAACCGGGTGATAAGATGGCGGGTCGTCACGGTAACAAAGGTGTTATCTCGACTATCGTACCAGTAGAAGATATGCCATACGATGACAAAGGTCGTACGGTAGACATCGTTCTGAACCCGCTAGGTGTACCATCACGTATGAACATCGGTCAGATCCTAGAAACACACATGGGTCTTGCTGCACGTGGTGTGGGTGAGCGTTTAGAAGAAATGATGAAAGAGCAGCGTGAACTGCACGAAATCCGTAGCTTCGTTAAGAAAGTTTACGAATTAGGTGATTGTCGTCAGAAAGTTGATATCGACTCGTTCTCTGATGATGAAGTTCGTCGCTTAGCTGATAACTTGAAAGGTGGTTTACCGATCGCAACTCCAGCCTTTGATGGTGCTCGTGAAAGCGAAATCAAAGACTTACTAGAGCTTGGTGGTTATCCAAGAAGCGGTCAAGTTACACTTTATGATGGCCGTACTGGCGATCAGTTCGAACGTCAAGTAACTGTTGGTTACATGTACATGCTGAAACTTAACCACTTGGTTGATGACAAGATGCACGCACGTTCAACTGGTTCTTACAGCCTTGTTACTCAGCAGCCGCTGGGTGGTAAAGCTCAGTTCGGTGGCCAGCGTTTCGGTGAGATGGAGGTGTGGGCACTAGAAGCTTACGGTGCTGCATATACTCTACAAGAAATGCTAACAGTGAAATCGGATGACGTGAACGGTCGTACTAAGATGTATAAGAACATCGTAGATGGTAACCATAAGATGGAACCAGGTATGCCAGAATCGTTCAACGTATTGTTGAAAGAAATCCGCTCACTGGGTATCAACATCGAGTTGGAAGAAAATTAAGCCATTTAGGTGCGGCGTAAGCCGCACCTGTTAGGCCGAATAGAATGTAGGGGCGATTGGTTCGCCCTCAAGATTAACCTCCGACAGGAGAGCTAAGGTGAAAGACTTACTTAAGTTTCTGAAGCAACAAAATAAGACCGAAGAATTCGATGCAATTCGCATTGGTCTTGCTTCGCCAGATATGGTTCGTTCATGGTCATACGGTGAAGTAAAGAAACCTGAGACAATCAACTACCGTACTTTCAAGCCTGAGCGCGACGGCTTATTCTGTGCCCGTATTTTCGGCCCAGTGAAAGATTATGAGTGTTTATGTGGTAAATATAAGCGCCTTAAGCACCGTGGTGTTATTTGTGAAAAGTGTGGCGTTGAAGTAACGCTTACTAAAGTGCGTCGTGACCGTATGGGTCACATTGAGCTTGCGAGCCCTGTTGCGCACATTTGGTTCTTAAAATCATTACCGTCACGTATCGGCTTAATGCTAGACATGACACTTCGTGACATCGAGCGCGTACTTTACTTCGAATCATTCGTAGTAACTGAGCCTGGTATGACAACGCTTGAGCGTGGTCAGCTTTTAGGTGAAGAAGAGTACCTAGATGCACTTGAAGAGCACGGTGATGAGTTTGAAGCGAAGATGGGTGCAGAAGCAGTATTAGACTTGCTTCGTGAACTTGATCTTGGCCAATTAATTGCTGAAATGCGTGAAGAGTTACCAACAATTAACTCTGAAACTAAGCGTAAGAAGATCACTAAACGTCTTAAATTAATGGAATCTTTCCACCAATCAGGTAACAACCCTGAGTGGATGATCATGACAGTACTTCCAGTACTTCCGCCTGATCTACGTCCATTAGTACCACTAGACGGTGGTCGTTTTGCGACTTCTGATCTGAATGACCTTTACCGTCGTGTTATTAACCGTAATAACCGTCTTAAGCGTCTATTAGATCTAGCAGCACCAGACATTATCGTACGCAACGAAAAACGTATGTTACAAGAAGCGGTAGATGCGCTACTTGATAACGGTCGTCGCGGTCGTGCGATCACAGGTTCTAATAAACGTCCTCTTAAATCGCTTGCTGATATGATCAAAGGTAAGCAAGGTCGTTTCCGTCAGAACTTACTTGGTAAACGTGTAGATTACTCTGGCCGTTCTGTAATCACAGTAGGTCCTACGCTTAAACTACACCAGTGTGGTCTTCCTAAGAAGATGGCACTTGAGCTATTCAAACCATTTATCTACGGCAAACTAGAGCGTCGCGGCATGGCTACGACTATCAAAGCTGCTAAGAAGATGGTTGAGCGTGAAGTGGCAGAAGTATGGGATGTATTAGACGAAGTAATTCGTGAACATCCAGTATTACTTAACCGTGCACCAACACTTCACCGTTTGGGTATCCAAGCGTTCGAACCTGTGCTTATCGAAGGTAAAGCGATCCATTTACACCCATTAGTTTGTGCGGCGTACAACGCTGACTTCGATGGTGACCAAATGGCGGTACACGTACCGTTAACGCTTGAAGCACAGTTAGAAGCACGTGCTCTAATGATGTCTACAAACAACATCCTATCTCCAGCGAATGGTGAGCCAATCATCGTTCCTTCACAGGACGTTGTATTAGGTCTTTACTACATGACTCGTGATCGCATCAATGCGAAAGGCGAAGGTACTGTATTTAAAGATCCTAAAGAAGCTGAAAAAGCATACCGCAGTGGTAATGCTGAGCTACATGCGCGCGTAAAAGTACGTATTAGCGAAACAGTTAACAATGAAGAAGGTGAAGCAGTTGAGCAAGTATCTATTGTTGAAACAACAGTAGGTCGTGCAATTCTTTCACTAATCCTACCTAAAGGCATGCCGTTTGAGTTAATCAACCAAGCCCTAGGTAAGAAACAAATTTCTGGCTTATTAAACGAGTGTTACCGTCGTCTAGGTCTTAAAGATACCGTTATCTTTGCTGACCAAGTAATGTACACAGGTTTCCACTACGCGATGAAGTCAGGTGTTTCAATCGGTATCGATGACTTAGTTATCCCACCGGTTAAAGCAGAAATCATTGAATCAGCGGAAGCTGAAGTAACTGAAATCAACCAACAATTCCAATCAGGTCTTGTAACGGCTGGTGAAAAGTACAACAAAGTTATCGATATCTGGTCACGTGTAAATGAAAACTTATCACGTGAGATGATGGCGAACTTATCAAAAGACACTGTAATCAACGCGAAAGGCGAAGAAGAAGAGCAATCTTCATTTAACTCAGTGTTTATGATGGCAGACTCAGGTGCACGTGGTAGCGCCGCTCAGATCCGTCAGTTAGCGGGTATGCGTGGTCTAATGGCACGTCCAGATGGTTCAATCATCGAGACACCAATCACGGCGAACTTCCGTGAAGGTCTAAACGTACTACAGTACTTCATCTCAACGCACGGTGCGCGTAAAGGTCTTGCCGATACAGCACTTAAAACAGCAAACTCGGGTTACTTAACGCGTCGTCTAGTAGACGTTGCACAAGACTTAGTAATCAACGAAGACGACTGTGGCACAGAAGATGGCTTAACAATGAAACCGCTTATCGAAGGTGGTGACGTTGTAGAAGCACTTCGTGAACGTGTACTAGGTCGTGTTGTTGCTGAAGATGTATTAATTCCAAATACTAACGAAGTACTTGTTGAGCGTAACGTTATGCTTGACGAAAAACTGTGTGACCTTTTAGAAGAGCACTCAGTGGATGAAGTACGCGTTCGTTCAGTAATCACTTGTGATAATGACTTTGGTGTATGTGCTAAGTGTTACGGTCGTGACCTTGCGCGTGGCCACATCATCAATCCAGGTGAGTCAGTAGGTGTTATCGCGGCACAATCAATCGGTGAGCCGGGTACACAGCTTACGATGCGTACCTTCCACATCGGTGGTGCGGCATCTCGAGCGTCTGCTGAAAACAGTGTACAAGTTAAAACTAACGGTACATTGAAGTTACACAATGCGAAGTACGTATTAAACACAGACGGTAAGATTGTTATCACGTCTCGTTCAACAGAGATCACTATCATCGATAGCTTTGGTCGTGAGAAAGAGCGTTATAAAGTTCCTTACGGTGCTGTGTTAGCAGTACAAGATAATGCAGAAGTTCAAGGTAACGATATCGTTGCTACTTGGGATCCGCATAGTCACCCAATCGTTCTTGAGCACAAGTCAAAAATCTCGTTCAGCGACATTGATGACTCAAATACCGAAGCACAAACAGACGAGTTAACTGGTTTAACACGTGTGGTTGTTAAAGACTTAGGTAAAGCGAATGCGAAAGAACCTAAACTAATCATCGAAAGCGATGAGCGTGGTCTGCAAGAAACACGTCTTCCTTCATTCACAACGATTGAAGTAACAGACGGTGCAACTGCAAACCCAGGTGACGTACTTGCACGTATTCCGCAAGAAGGTTCGAAGACTCGTGATATCACGGGTGGTCTACCTCGCGTAGCTGACTTATTCGAAGCACGTAAGCCGAAAGATCCTGCAATCCTTGCAGAAATCACAGGTACTATCAGCTTCGGTAAAGAAACAAAAGGTAAGAAGCGTCTTGTAATCACTCCAGCTGAGGGTGACGCATACGAAGAGATGATCCCTAAATGGCGTCAACTTAACGTGTTCGAAGGTGAGCAAGTGTCTAAAGGTGAGGTTATCGCCGATGGTCCAGAATCACCACATGACATCTTACGCCTACGTGGTGTAACTCATGTAGCTAACTACATCGTTAACGAAGTGCAAGAGGTTTACCGCTTGCAAGGCGTTAAGATCAATGACAAGCACATTGAGACAATTATTCGTCAGATGCTACGTAAATGTATCATCCTTGACGGCGGTGACACTGAGTTCTTAGCCGGTGAACAAGTTGAAGTGGCACGCGTTAATATCGCGAACCGTGAACTTGAGAAGCAAGGCAAGATCCCAGCGAAGTTTGAAATCCAGTTAATGGGTATCACTAAAGCGTCACTTGCAACAGAATCTTTCATTTCTGCAGCATCGTTCCAGGAGACAACTCGTGTCCTAACTGAAGCCGCTGTAAATGGTAAGAGCGATGAGCTTCGTGGTCTGAAAGAAAACGTAATCGTGGGTCGTCTGATCCCAGCTGGTACAGGCTTTGCGTATCACCAAGACCGTTTAAACCGTCGCAAGCAAGGTGAAATCGTTGAAGAGCAAACAGTAAGCGCTGAAGAGGCAACTCAAGCACTAACTGACGCACTAAACGCAGATATCTCTGGAAACCAATAATCTCAACTTAATCAATAGATTAAGAAATCGTAAGGCAGTTATCTTCTGCCTTACGATGAGTTAAGGTTGACAGGTTAAACTTTGCTCATTAAAATTCCGCCACCCATTTGCCTGCACGTTTTGTAACGAGCATGTAAACAGGGCGGATTTTTTATTTTTTCAGTAGTAATTTTAATTTCAGGAGCTATTTAAATGGCAACTATTAACCAGCTAGTGCGTAAGCCACGTCGTAGCAAAGTTACTAAAAGTAACTCAGCTGCACTTAAAGCTTGTCCGCAAAAGCGTGGTGTATGTACTCGTGTATATACAACTACACCTAAGAAACCAAACTCTGCATTACGTAAAGTAGCGCGTGTTCGTTTAACTAACGGTTTCGAAGTAACATCTTACATTGGTGGTGAAGGCCACAACTTACAAGAGCACAGTGTAATCCTAATCCGTGGTGGTCGTGTTAAAGACTTACCAGGTGTGCGTTTCCACACTGTACGTGGTGCACTTGACTGTGCAGGCGTTAGCGACCGTCGTCAAGCTCGTTCTAAATACGGTGCTAAACGCCCTAAGGGCTAATGGTTCTCCGTTAGTAAGGCCAAGCACTAAATTTTTAAATTAATTGTTTTGGGTATTGACTCTAAAAGAGCAAACCTGAAGATACCGGAGATACAAAATGCCTAGAAGACGCGTAATAGGTCAACGTAAAATTCTTCCAGATCCTAAGTTCGGATCGGAACTTCTTGCTAAATTCGTTAACGTAGTAATGTTAGACGGCAAGAAATCTACTGCTGAAAAAATCGTTTATGGTGCGTTAGACGTGGCTGCTGAGAAATCAGGCAAGTCGCACCTTGAAATCTTTGAAGCTGCACTTGAAAACGTTCGCCCACAGGTAGAGGTTAAATCTCGCCGTGTTGGTGGTTCAACGTACCAAGTACCAGTTGAAGTACGTCCAGTACGTCGCAACGCATTAGGTATGCGTTGGTTAGTAGACGCTGCACGTAAGCGTGGCGAAAAATCTATGGGCTTACGTTTAGCTCAAGAAATCGTTGACGCTGCTGACAACAAAGGCACTGCGGTTAAGAAACGTGAAGACGTTCACCGTATGGCTGAAGCGAATAAAGCATTCGCTCATTACCGTTGGTAATCTGCCCTTAACCTTTAAGAGGATCATATGGCACGTACAACTCCACTTGAGCGCTATCGCAATATCGGTATTTGCGCTCACGTAGATGCAGGTAAAACCACCACAACAGAACGTGTTCTGTTCTACACGGGTCTTTCTCATAAGATCGGTGAAGTACATGATGGTGCTGCAACTATGGATTGGATGGAGCAGGAACAAGAGCGTGGTATCACAATCACTTCTGCTGCAACAACGTGTTTCTGGAAAGGGATGGACGCTCAATTTGACGACCATCGCATCAATATTATTGATACACCAGGACACGTAGATTTCACTATCGAAGTAGAGCGTTCTTTACGCGTACTAGATGGTGCGGTAGTTGTTCTTTGTGCTTCATCTGGTGTACAGCCGCAAACTGAGACAGTTTGGCGTCAAGCGAACAAATACGAAGTTCCTCGCATGATCTTCGTAAACAAAATGGATCGCACTGGCGCTGACTTCTTAACAGTTGTGGACCAGGTGAAATCTCGTCTTGGAGCAACGCCTGTTCCAATTCAGCTACCAATTGGTGCTGAAGACGACTTTAAAGGTGTTATTGACCTTATTAAGATGAAAGCCATTAACTGGAATGCCGAAGATCAAGGCATGACTTTCACTTATGAGGACATTCCGGCAGAGCTTCTGGAGCTTGCAGAAGAATGGCGTTCTCACATGGTTGAGAGCGCTGCTGAAGCATCAGAAGAACTAATGGACAAATATCTAGAAGGTGAAGACCTGACCGAAGCTGAAATTAAAGCAGCTTTACGTCAGCGCACATTAGCAAACGAAATTGTTCCAATGACGTGTGGTAGTGCATTTAAGAATAAGGGTGTTCAAGCTGTGCTTGATGCTGTTATCGAATATATGCCTGCGCCAACACAAGTGAAACAAATCCAAGGTATCGTTGAAGATGGTACTGAGGAAGAACGTCCTGCTGATGACAACGCACCGTTTGCCGCACTTGCTTTTAAGATTGCGACAGACCCGTTCGTTGGCACCTTGACCTTCTTCCGTGTTTACTCTGGTACTGTTAAACAGGGTGATGCGGTATACAATCCAGTTAAAAGTAAGCGTGAGCGACTTGGTCGTATCGTTCAGATGCATTCAAACTCACGTGAAGAGATCAAAGTAGTCTACGCAGGCGACATCGCAGCGGCTATTGGTCTTAAAGACGTAACAACAGGTGAGACACTGTGTGATCCGAACTCAATTATTACGCTTGAGCGTATGGAGTTCCCAGAGCCAGTTATCTCTGTTGCGGTTGAGCCTCGCACAGTAGCTGACCAAGATAAGATGGGAATCGCGTTAGGTAAACTAGCGGCAGAAGATCCATCTTTCAGAGTACAAACTGACGAAGAATCAGGCCAGACTATTATTTCTGGCATGGGTGAACTTCACCTTGATATCATTGTCGACCGTATGAAACGTGAATTCAGTGTTGAATGTAACGTTGGTAAGCCGCAGGTAGCATACCGTGAAGCTATCCGTTCAGCTGTTGAAGTTGAAGGGAAGTTCGTACGTCAATCAGGTGGTCGTGGTCAATATGGTCACGTCTGGCTTAAACTTGAACCGATGGATATTTCGGATGATGAAGCGCCAACTTACGAGTTCGTTAACGAAATCGTTGGTGGTGCCGTTCCTAAAGAATACATCCCTGCGGTAGACAAAGGCATCCAAGAGCAAATGTCTCAAGGTGTGCTTGCTGGCTACCCATTACTTGGCGTTAAAGCGACTCTATATGATGGTTCATTCCATGATGTAGACTCGAATGAAATGGCATTTAAGATTGCAGGTTCAATGGCGATGAAGAAAGGTGCGCTTGAAGCAAACCCAGCTCTTCTAGAACCAGTAATGAAGGTTGAAGTTATCACTCCTGAAGAAAACATGGGTGATGTAGTTGGTGACTTAAACCGTCGCCGCGGCATGATCGAAGGCATGGAAGAAGCATTCGGTGGTCTTAAGCAAATTAATGCGCAAGTACCACTTTCTGAAATGTTTGGTTATGCAACTGATCTGCGATCTGCAACACAAGGCCGTGCATCTTACTCTATGGAGTTTTTGAAGTATGCAGAAGCCGCTAAAAACGTTGCAGATGCAATAATTGCAGCTCGCGCTGTTATATGATTTAGCTTGTCTGGCCCAATAGTGGGTCAGGCGTTAATTTCTTTATAGGAATTTTTTAAGATGGCAAAAGAAAAGTTTGAACGCGTAAAACCGCACGTAAACGTTGGTACAATCGGCCACGTTGACCACGGTAAAACAACTCTAACAGCAGCAATCACTAACGTACTTGCAAAAGTATACGGTGGTGTAGCTAAAGACTTC
>NZ_JAYMDY010000027.1:0-31486 GCF_037027245.1 Pseudoalteromonas sp. CH_XMU1449-3 | reverse complement strand
TACCACTCCGCAGTGGTATGTGCATGGGGTAATGCACTTAATTTGTTTATGATATCAAATGGCGGAGTGGACGGGACTCGAACCCGCGACCCCCGGCGTGACAGGCCGGTATTCTAACCAACTGAACTACCACTCCGCAGTATTTAATGCTATTTATTTTTCCTATTGGCGGAGTGGACGGGACTCGAACCCGCGACCCCCGGCGTGACAGGCCGGTATTCTAACCAACTGAACTACCACTCCGCAAAGGAAAATGTTTTACAACCATAAGTTGTGTAAGTAATTGGCGGAGTGGACGGGACTCGAACCCGCGACCCCCGGCGTGACAGGCCGGTATTCTAACCAACTGAACTACCACTCCAGCGCATACTTACAAATTGTCGAAAATTGGCGGAGTGGACGGGACTCGAACCCGCGACCCCCGGCGTGACAGGCCGGTATTCTAACCAACTGAACTACCACTCCACATTTTCGTTGCTGACTGAGTCTCCCCTGACAGCGGCGTGAATAATACGAATCACCCTCTGGTTCGTCAAGGGGTTTTTTGTATTTTTACAGGTTTTTTAGTCATCTGACATCGAAAGGTTTAAAATTTCACCTGATTTGTCATTTTTTGAGCCATTTTTGCCAACTTCATTTTCATTCGTTGCTTGCTCATCATTTTCGGTTTGATTTTTTTTCTTTAAAAACGGTAAAGAAATTTTAAATTTCAGCGGTTTCTTCTGAACAAAAATTCTAATTGCCAGCCAACCTAATAAAAGGACGGTTAAATTTCCAACAACAATTAAGGTCACCATGAGCATGGTGGACGCTTTTTGTTCTTCTTCAAGAATTCGTTGTTGCTCTGCTTGCGCTTCTAAATCAATTTCTGGGCGAACAATTTCTGGTACAGCTTCAATTGGTCGCTCAATTTCAAATTTATAAGTCGGTAACGTCGCCATAAATTCACGGCCATTTATGTTGCTACCAAATACAGAAAACTCAACACTGTACCGTCCCCAATCATAATTTTTAATTGCAAGCTCTCGTGTTTGCGATTTATCAGCATCTAAAGAGAACATTTGCTCTTCATTATTGGGGTAATATATTTTTCCTTGAATAAGTACAGTTTCTGGTTTGACGATTTCAGGATTTAAGGTGATTGTTAAAATGTGGTCATCTTCATCTTGCTCAGCAAGTGCTACTTCATAATCAAAAGGCGGCTCATGCACCACAATTGGTTTTTGCACAACGGTACGCTTTAATATAGGCGTTTCTATATATAGCTCTGGTTGCCACTCTCCTGCCGGAAAGACCAGTTTAAACTCACCGGTAAACACACCATCAAGCGGACGCTCATCAAAGCCGCGGCCATCATCTCTAAAATCGGTAACACTTTGCGTGCCCGCACCAAAGTTTGCGTAATCACTATTATTAGTGCTGACAAAATCAACGTGCAAACTGATTACATCGCGAAACTGACCAACTTCTATTGGTTCACCATCATTTAATACGCGGCCAGTCAGCTTTACTGTTTCACCACGAAACAGCATAGGCGGGAGTGGATCAACATTAAGCTCTATTTCACCTAGCACCATAATACGGCTATCTGGCAAGATACTGCCGACCACTTGCCAAGGGCCAGGCATAGGGTTGCTAATGGTGATCAGGTCGTAGCTCAGTTCATCATGCCAGTCGAGGTCATCATTGTTTACTGAGTCAGTAGCGTAATACTTAGTGCCGTCAGGGCGTACTAAAACAACGGCAGGAGCACCGCGTTTACGAAAGAAGAGTAAGGTTACTTTATCGACTTTATGGTCAATACGAAAACGGTTCTCTAGCAGGGGAATTTCATTTTGCACCCCATCGCGTTCTAATGGGGTTATTTTATCTTGCTCGTTGGCAAATCCCGCTAAGGGAATTAAACACACTAATCCTGCTAGTAGTTGTTTTCTCATTTTATTACCTTATTCTGCGCGCCATAGGCATTGGCCACCCTTTGCAACCAAGTCTAAACGCTCTTCGTGAGCGGCGTGCTCTTGTTCTGTTGCTCTTAATACCACAAGCGGTGCTCTATCAGCACTTAGTCGGCGAATACCACCAGCTTGTTGAGTTGAGCCTTCATCTTTATTTTGATTAAGATTCAGCTTTACTTGCCCACCCGTCATCGACAGGTAAACATCGGCTAAGATCTCAGAATCCAGTAAAGCGCCGTGTAACGTACGCTTTGAGTTATCAATATCGTAACGACGGCAAAGTGCATCAAGGTTATTCTTTTGACCTGGGTGCAAGTCACGCGCCATTTTTAACGTATCAAGTACAGTACATACATCGGCAGTATTCGGAAAACCTTGATTTAACAATGCAAACTCATTATCCATGTGGCCGATATCGAACGCTGCGTTATGAATAACAAGCTCAGCGCCACGAATATACTCTAAAAACTCATGGGCAATTTGGTGGTACAGGGGTTTATCACGCAAAAATTCATTGGTGATACCGTGAACGTCTATTGCTTCTTCTTCTATTTCACGTTGTGGATTGATATACACATGAAAGTTGTTGCCAGTAAGACGGCGATTTACAAGTTCAACACAACCGATTTCAATAATGCGGTGGCCTTGCTTTGGGTCAATACCCGTGGTTTCTGTATCTAAAACTATTTGTCTATGTGCCATATCGTCTTAAGCCTGACTCTGGTATCTTTCTATATTCACTTTATTGTACACAATATCAAGGTAAAACAGTGCAGAAAACCGTAGAGATTTACACCGATGGATCATGTTTAGGAAATCCAGGGCCTGGAGGGTATGGCATCGTGATGCGATACAACGACCACGAAAAGCAGTTAAGTCAAGGCTACACCCTAACAACAAATAATCGGATGGAAATGCTCGCAGCTATCGTTGCACTAGA
Organism: Pseudoalteromonas sp. CH_XMU1449-3; assembly: GCF_037027245.1. Lineage (NCBI taxonomy): Bacteria > Pseudomonadati > Pseudomonadota > Gammaproteobacteria > Alteromonadales > Pseudoalteromonadaceae > Pseudoalteromonas > Pseudoalteromonas sp. CH_XMU1449-3. The sequence continues at coordinate 28,591 of NZ_JAYMDY010000027.1, read as the reverse complement.
AACCCTCACCCGCTCTTGTCACGTCATTCTGACGACCGATAGCCAATATGTGAAACAAGGCATTGAGTCATGGGTTGAAAATTGGAAAAAGCGCGGCTGGAAAACCGCTGCTAAAAAACCAGTTAAGAATGTCGATTTATGGAAACGACTCGATGCTGCCTGCCAACAACACGAGGTAGAGTGGCGTTGGGTAAAAGGCCATAGCGGCAATAAATACAATGAGATTGTTGACGATCTAGCCCGCGAAGCAGCTGGCAGCGATCAATTACTTGAAGACACAGGTTACGACGGTAATTAAAAGTACCTTGAAATAAACTTGGCGCAGGTCGTTTTATATTTTTGTTATATGTTATAAGATTTGGCTATAACGAAATATAAAGGATTCATTATGGCTCTGCGCATTCACTCTTTTTTTCATCAACAAAGTGCTACTCTCTGTTACTTAGTCAGTTGCGAAAGCACTAAACAGTGCTTGCTGATTGATGCGCCAGCTGATTTTGATATGCCAAGTGGTGAATTAAGTTTTACCACCGCCAATGAGATCATTAACTATATAAAGACTGAGCAGCTGACACTTCAATGGCTTCTTGAAACTCATGCCCATGCTGACCATATCACCGCAGCAAGTTACATAAAGCAGCAATTACAAGACACACACCCTTGTAAACTCGGCACGGGTGAAGGGATCACACAAGTGCAACAGCACTTTAGCCAACTTTATAATCTTGATATGCCATGTAATGGTGAACCTTTTGATGCTTTATTTGCTGATAAAGCACAATTTCAGTTAGGTGATTACACAGTAGATGTGATTGCCACGCCGGGCCATACCCCTGACAGCGTGTGTTTTCACATTGATGGCAATGTATTTGTTGGCGACACCTTCTTTATGCCAGACAGTGGCACAGCCCGCTGTGATTTCCCAGGAGGCAGTGCCGGTGAGTTATATGACTCACTACAGCGAATTTTAGCTTTTCCTGACGATACCGTACTTTGGATGTGTCATGACTATCAACCAGATGGCCGCCCTCTTGCGAACAAAACCACAGTGAAAGAGCAGCGTGAGCAAAACATTCATTTAAAAGGGGATAAACAAAGCTTTATTGCGACTCGGGAAGGCCGTGATGCAACCTTGGCTGTACCAAAGCTGTTGCACCCTTCTATTCAATTAAATATTCGTGCAGGCCAGTACCCAAGCAAAACAGACACGCAACAACACTATTTAGCTATCCCGCTCACAGTGCTGCTTTGATGTTTGCCTGAGCCCTGCTCCTTTTACCGGCGAAAATTGCGGCCTTGCATGCCATTTAGGTTTAATTGGTGTAAGCGGGGCCACACGTTTTCGAGCCACCAGCATATATACACTTCCCATTGGCTTTAAATATTGTTGACCAAAACTGCGCCACGCAGCAAAACGCGATAAACGGTTACCCCTTGCAAGCGATGAATGAATAAATCGCTCGTCCGAAATAATCTCAAAGCCTAATAGATTCAACCAGTCTTTTACTCGTGATGGCGTAAAAAAGCGCCCTGTCCAAGGTAACTTTTGGCGACTAAAAGGTAAAAGCTGCGCCAAGCCACACAAGCTAAACGGGTTAAAGCCCGTGATCACCAGATAACCACCGGGAATTAAAGTACGATGTGCTTCGCGTAAGATGTGGTGTGGATCAGAATGATATTCTAAGCAATGCGACAATATGCAGGCATCAACACTGTGCTCATAAAAAGGTAACTCGTCTACATCAGCAATAACACCAGTAAATAGCCCCTGCTCTGCGACACAAACTTGGTGCTTAATAGGACTTTCACTGGTTGCCAGCTCGCCACTTAAATTACCAAGTTTTAGCATGTGATAACCAAACATGCGTGGCAGCCATGGTGTTAGCTTACGTTCAATTTCAGCACGTAAATAGTCACCATGAGGGAACTGCTGCCAAGTGTATGGCTTAGGACCTTCTTGAAAACTAAGGGCTGGTTTCATTTTCTGAGCTCGTTATACTGTGTGTTAACTGTCACTTTATAGAGCAATTAAACATGGTGCAAGTTAAAGCAATTAAAGCCTTTTCTGATAATTACATCTGGTGCATCAGCAATGAAGCTGAGCAAACAGCCTGGGTCGTCGACCCCGGTCAAGCAGAGCCTGTTTTACACTATCTAAGCGAACATAACTTAACACTTAGCGGTATTTTGATTACTCACCACCATTATGACCATACCGATGGCGTGGCTGCACTGGTTAAGGAATTTCGTGATATTCCGGTTTATGGGCCAAGACATAGCCCTTTTAAAGGTATTACTCATGGCTTATCAGAAGCGGATAAAGTCACTGTTTATGATTACACCTTTACCGTGCTTGCGACACCTGGTCATACCCTAGACCATGTTTGTTACATTAATGACGAATTAAGTTTTACTGGCGACACCTTATTTAGTGCTGGCTGCGGACGATTATTTGAAGGCAGCGCAGAACAAATGTGGCACTCGTTATGTAAGCTAAGAGCCCTGCCAGATGAGTGTAAAATCTACTGCACCCATGAATACACGCAAGCCAACTTAGCCTTCGCAAAAGCCGTTGAACCAAACAATGAGTACTTACTCAGCTACAGTGATGAAGTTGATACTCTGCGCGCCAAAGACGAAATAAGCTTGCCAACCCAGTTAGGCGTGGAAAAACAAATAAATCCATTTTTACGTAGCAATATAGCAACAATCACTGATGAGCTGCCTGATGAGCTAAAAATTAATTTGGATCTGAATGAACCTTGGCAACGCTTTGCAGGTCTCAGAGCCTGGAAAGATAACTTTTAAAAAAACGTAAACACCGGTAGTTACAATTTTGTATATTTAGATCAGCATCTTGCAATAATAAGCTGACATAAACTGGTCATAAAGTGGCAATATGTTCTCAGAGCAGGTAATATTCGCCGAGTTTTTTTACCTGATGTATGGGTATATATGTATAAGTCTCCTTTAGTTTTATCACTTGCGCTGATTTTAAGTGGCTGTCAATTAACAGCTTCTGATTCAGCAAGTACAGATGTTGCAAGCAATAATGTTGAGCAACAATTAGACGGCGCAAGTCCGAGCGATATCAATGATGCATTGATGATTAACGCTCAATATCAACAATTAACCGATATTGATGAGCCGCCTCCTGTATTTGATGATGTATGGGAGCGTATTCGTTATCAGCTTTCGATTGATGTGCCACAAAACCGCCCAGTTGTTGCTGAGCGTAACTATTATGCACGTCATCAGGCCTATTTAGATCGTATCTCTAAACGCGCTGAGCCTTACCTATACTTTATTGTAGAAGAAGTCGAAAAGCGTCAAATGCCAATCGAAATTGCGCTTTTACCTATTGTAGAAAGTGCGTTTGACCCATTTGGTTATTCACATCGCAGTGCTTCTGGCATTTGGCAATTTATGCCACAAACCGGTGAGCGTTTCGATTTGAAACAAAACTGGTGGTATGACGGTCGCCGTGACATTGTGCAATCGACCCGTGCAGCGCTAGATTACTTATCATATCTACACAAAACCTTAGAAGGCGATTGGCTAAATGCCATTGCAGCCTATAACTCAGGTGAAGGTCGTTTACTGCGTGCCATTAAAAAGAACCGTAAAAAGCATTTACCAACGGATTTTTGGTCACTTGATTTACCAAGAGAGACCACAGCCTACGTACCTAAGCTGTTAGCGCTGTCTGATCTGGTAAAACGCAGTGACGAATTTGGTGTTAAGTGGCAGCCAATAATTAATGCTCAAGTCGTTGAAGCAGTAAATGTAGGGAGCCAAATTGACTTAGCACTTGCCGCTGACATGGCAGGTATTAGCTTAACAGAGCTGTATCGTTTAAACCCTGGCTTCAATCGCTGGGCGACAGATCCAAACGGCCCACACTTTTTATTATTACCATCTGATAAAGTTGAAGCGTTTACTGACAAGCTAGCTAAAACAGAGCAAAAAGATCGCCTTCGCTGGCAGCAATATGTTGTTGCACGTGGTGACAGTTTATCTGTGATTGCGAAGAAGTTTTCAACAAGCACAAACGCGATTAAAACCCTGAATAAGCTTTCATCGAATACTATTCGTGTTGGTCAGCAATTACTTGTGCCACTAAGCGATGGTGAGATTAATAGCCAGCATTTACCAAAGTCAGTGCGTATGGCGGCTAATAAAGCAACACGTAAAAAGCTAAGCCATAAAGTGGCCAGTGGCGATACACTGTGGGATATCAGCCGTGAGTACGATGTGACCATAGCTGAACTTGCAACATGGAATAAGCTGAAAAAAGACGCGGTACTGCGTGTTGGTCAAAAGCTAACTGTGTATAAGCAAGAAAAATCACAACTTGCTGCTACACAAATCAAAGAACGCACCATTACCTATAAAGTTCGTCGTGGTGACTCGTTAGCGCGCATTGCTGCTAAGTTTAATGTATCTGTAGAAGATATTATTAAATGGAACTCATTAGCTGGGCAAAAATACATTCAACCTGGGCAAAAGCTTAAATTAAAGGTTGATGTTCGAAGCGCTTAATTGCTTCATCTAATATCAAAAAAAAGAGCGCCTAATGGCGCTCTTTGTCTCTCTCATTTAGTATTTATGCTTCAAAGCCCATAAGTGTAATAACTCATTGGCAATGGTCGCTGCGGCAATCGCCGTTAATTCACTTTGGTCATAGGATGGCGACACTTCAACCACATCCATACCGACCATATTAATGCCTTTCAACGCACGAAGTACTTTGAGTACTTTATCGCTGGTTAAGCCACCACACACTGGGGTGCCTGTCCCTGGAGCGAATGCCGGATCAAGGCAGTCAATATCAAAGGTTAGATACACTGGTAAGTCACCCACACGCGCTTTGATTTGCTCTGCGATATCTTGCGCTGGCAAATCATTGGCTGCCATTGCATCAATCACTGCAAACTCATGCTTATTCTGATCAAAATCAGTACGAATACCAATTTGAATACTGTGATCAACATCAATAAGCCCTTCCATTGGCGCATGATAAAACATGGTGCCGTGATCATAACGCGAACCATTGCTGTAAGTATCTGTGTGGGCATCAAAATGAACTAATGCCATTTTACCGTGTTGCTTAGCATGGGCACGCAGTAGCGGCAAAGTCACAAAGTGGTCGCCACCTAAACCTAATAATGTTTTACCTTGACGAAGAATTTGCTCAGCGGCTAATTCTAACTGCGCTGTAAAATATTCTGGGTCGCCTACTGGGTAAGTAAAATCACCTGCATCAGCTAATTTTAAACGCTCAAACAACGGAAACATCCATGGGTACTTGGTTTCTTCCCATGCGAGGTGCACTGAGGCACGACGAATTGCGTCAGGCCCTAAACGTGCACCAGGGCGACCTGAGGTCGCCAAATCAAAGGGTAAACCTAACACCACTACATCGGCATCGATTGCGGTGATGTTCTGCACCATCGGCTGACGTAAAAACGTCATGCCGTTTGAATACAATGAATGATCTGTGTGGTCAAACAATGTCGACATTGCTTATAACTCTTCTAAATAAGTGTAACCATTTAAGCCAGTTTGCAGCTCATCTAATACGCTTTGCTGTTCAGTTTCTGGCAATTTAGCTGCCACCAGCTGGGCGTAAGATTGCTGGAAGCTTTCTACATCTAAATGTACGTAACGCATCATGTCTGCAACGGTATCACCTTCGTTAACTTCAGTGATTTGCGCCTGACCTTGCTCATCCATTTTTATAATTGCACTGTGTGTGTCGCCAAATAAGTTGTGCATATCACCTAAAATCTCCTGATAAGCACCCACTAAGAAAAAGCCCATTAAATATGGTTTTTCTTCGCTAAAAGCTGGCACAGGTAATGTGCTTTCAATACCTTGACCGTCGACATAGTGCTCCATAGCACCGTCTGAATCACAAGTGATATCAAGTAACACGGCGCGTTTTTGTGGTGCTTCTGTTAAACCACTTAATGGTAGAACAGGAAACACTTGGTCAATACCCCATGCATCCGGTAATGACTGGAATAATGAAAAGTTCACAAAAAACTTATCTGCTAAACGCGCATTTAATTCATCAATAATCGGGCGGTGAAAACGATTTTTGTTATCCATATGTTTGTTAAGTTCATAACATACACGTAAGTTAACTTGCTCCGCCCATGCTCGCTCTGTTAAATCTAACAAACCAAGTGCAAATTGATTATGTGCTTCGGCTAAATCGCCTTGGCTATCGTGATAAATTTCGATTAATGCACGGTCGTCATTGTCATCACTTAACTGTTGCCATGATGTCCACATGTTTTTTAATAAAAGTGGTGCATCAGCAGCTGGCGCTTGAATGTCTTCTGGTACATAGCTTTCGGTGCCGATAACATTCGAGATCAATACAGCATGGTGCGCTGTTAACGCACGACCTGACTCAGAAATAATGCGCGGCATTGGCTGCTCATATAACTTACAGGTATCACCAATGGTGTATACGATGTTATTAGCGTATTCACTTAGGCTGTAGTTCATTGAGTTATGTGACTGGCTACGAGTACCGTCATAATCTACCGCTAAACCGCCACCCACATCTAAGCAATCAATTTGTGCACCTAATTTGCGTAACTCACAGTAAAAACGCGCAGCTTCACTCACCCCTAAGCGAACATCGCGAATGTTGGCCATTTGCGAGCCTAAGTGAAAGTGTACAAGTTGGATCAGATCAAGTTGATCAGACGCTTTAAGGCGATTAACCACACTGAGTACTTGCGATGCCGACAAACCAAATTTTGATTTTTCGCCACCACTTGCTTGCCATTTGCCCTTACCTTGCGACGCTAAACGTACGCGAATACCAATGCGCGGCTTTACGTTTAACTCTTTAGCTTGGCTAAGCACCATGTCTAGCTCAGACAGTTTTTCAAGAACAATGTAAACCTTGTGACCTAGCTTTTCACCAATCAGTGCTAAACGAATGTATTCTTGGTCTTTGTAGCCATTACACACAATGACAGCACTGGTTTTTTCAGCCATCGCTAATACAGTCAATAGCTCAGGTTTACTGCCCGCTTCTAGACCCAATTGCTTCTTTTCAATATCAGCTTGGCTTGCAACGATTTCTTCAACAACTTCGCGCTGTTGGTTTACTTTAATTGGGTAAACAAGTAAATAGTCTTTTGGGTAACCATAATTTTCAATCGCCGTGTTAAATGCCTGACACAAGCTATGTACACGATGATGTAAAATTTGTGGAAAACGAACCAACGCAGGCAAGCTTAAGCCTTTATCTTGTAACTGCTGTGCGATATCGATTAGTGCAATGGTTTGCTCTGGGGCATAGGCCTTTGGCGCAACATACACATCACCTTGATCATTAATACCAAAGAAACCTTGGCTCCAATGACGAACATTGTAACTCGTGCGAGCTTGTTCTAGTGATGTTGTCTCTTTCATCTATCTTTCTCTTTTATTTTAGTAGTGCCGAATTCGGCAAGGGTTGTTGCCGCGCATTAAAAGAAAAATAGTGATTCAAGTCCAACAAGAATTTTTACTCGTAACGAGTGATTTTTGATGTGAAAAACTAATCGATAAACTCCCAATATTATTAGGGTTTGATTTAGTTGTTAGATTTTAAAATTCCTTTAGATGGACAGGCACTCAATATGGCAAATGAGCAATTATAAAGGACAGTCACTGTAAATGCATTTCAGAGGACAGGCACTACTTTTGTGATGTCATCAGCTTTTGAAGAGTTTGACCCTAGTTGCCTCCACGCTTCATATTGCTCATTTTCATGCCACGTAATACCTATGTACTCTTGCCAATTCTCGAAGTCTTTAGTGCGATACTTTTCAACCCCACAGCCACCAGCACCAAAAGCAGTGCGGCAAATTTTTACAGTCAGATAAGTACCATCAAAATTCAGTTGTGATTGTTTATCAGTGCAAACACTTAGAGGACGAGTGGGAAATGTGAGAATTACTTTTGTTTTTATGGTGCCATCATGATTGAAGACACCAGTGAGGGAATGACATGAGTTTAAGTAGAACCTGTGGGCACCAATAGTAAGGTCTGGTAACTTATTTTGAGTAAAATTAGATAGTTTCGGTTTCTCACCGCAAGCAGCCACCAGTGAAACCATAGTAAAGCACATGATTTTTAAGGAGTATTTATAAATTAAGGTGACCTCACTAAAACATGGCTAACACTTAAATTACTGGTTAAGCCCTAACTCCATAAATAAACTTTGTGGATTTTCACTGTAGTTACCAAACGGACCACAACGATTGAAACCTAAGTTTTCGTATAGGCTAATAGATTCTGTTTGCTTAGGACCTGTTTCTAATCGAATTAGTGGAATTTGCTGCTCACCAGCGTGATGCAATAATATTTGCATAATTCGACGTGACAAACCTTTACCACGGTAACTTGGTTTTACATATAGACGGCGGATTTCACCGTATGGAGGGTTGCCTTCTTGCATCACGATTGCGCCACATGCAACGATACCATCTTCATTTCTTAAGCCTATAGCATATACATTAGGCTCAGCTAACTCTTCAACACTTAAAGATTGGGCGGTAGCAACAGGGTATAATGAGTTTATGAGTCGGTCTATATCAGAAAACACGTTTACTACTTCAGGATCATGTGGATTTAAATCGACTAACTGCATAAAACTCCCATTTTTATATGTCGGTTTTGTTAATGATGTTAACAATAATATCGGATATTAGTCTGATCCTCTACTCTTGTTTTCAATATTCATTTTTATAGGTACTGTTCAGACCGCCATACTATCGCTTAGTTCAACGGTATGTAACTGAAAAAACGCCCAGTTGATAAAAATTAAAGTCCAACCTACACCACCCTATTTAGGATTAATGCTTTCTGCTGACAAATTTTAACAAGGCAGTCACTTAAAAATAAAAGCCTTAGAGTTGAAATGAAATTCATCTTATTTTCAGTTGAAAATGACTTCGCAGAACCACTTATTTAGAAAGTACTGATTTATTCTTAAATTTTGGGACCTATTTCAATATGTATGAGAACCTCTAGACATACTAAAGCGGTGAACTTAAATCCTCCTTACAAAAATCACATAGAAATTAGCTAGCAAACAATAATCGACTATTAGTACAGTTACTTCGTCGCCTGCGAGCAGTTTTACTACAATAATTTTCAATTGCACCTACTCGACCTACAGCTCCATGAAATAAGTTTTCAAAGTGGGTTGTTAGTGTTAACCATTTTTCCGGTTCGAAATTCAGCCTTTCAAGAATAGAAGGTAAATGATGTTCTATAAATCCGGGCTTATTAGTACAAATACAACGCCCAGTTTGCTCTACCAGTAGCAGGTATGACTTTAACTCAAAAGGTATTCCCTTTGACTTATACCTACTCATACCACCAATAAAACGAGCTAGTACCTTAGGTTGCTTTGACTCCTTCGCGCTTTCGCATCGCTTTTTAAAACTGGTATAGTTCGATTGCTCCGGCGTGCTCGCAGCTTTAGCACGAACAGGGTTTAAGTCAACATAGGCCATACATGCTAAAAGCGCCGACTCATCAAGTAATGCTTGGCTCTTAAATCGCCCTTCCCAAAAGTGACCTGTACACTCGTCTTCTTTATTCGCACGCCTGGCTATATATTCATTAAGCATTCGCATAAACCAACTAATGCTCGAAAGGCGCGTCCTATATTCTGCAACTTCTTTATTTAAGAATACTTTCTGACCATCACTTAGCGGCTCACCATAGAGAAACTTTTGGCCTAAAGGGGTCATTTTACTGAGCTTAAACCAGCGTAAAAGAATGGCTTTATCCGATAACCTATTTGCTTTTTTATCATCAACATAAAGAACAAGATGCGTATGATTGCTCATCACCGCATAAGCACATACATCAATACAAAATACCTTCGCAAGAAAAAGTAGGCGCTCTTCAACCCATCCTCTGCGGTGTTCATATGATTTACCAGTGAGTACGTCTTCTCCACAAAGGTATGCGCGTCTGACGCAACGAGATACACAATGATAAAATTTGGTGTTCGACAAACAGATTTGCCGCTTCCTTGCTAAAGCCATCGTCCACTCCTTGAACTGATAATTTGAAATGCATTAGCTGTAACTAAAGTGTAGACAAAAACTTTTGTACTGCAAGAGCACTTAAATTTAGTGACTGTCCATTTAAATTTATTCCTTTTGAATACAGCTAAGGCCTAGGCTTAAAGTGACTGTCCACGTAAAGAGTTAAACACTTTGTTACGGAAAAAAGCTGTTCAAATATCGTTAAATCCATATACTGCAAACAACAAGAAAAAAGATGAGGTTTTCTCGTGCAGTTCACTCAAGGTATGGAATACTTCTTTTCTGGCTTTAAATTAATTAGCCAAAAGGGGTTGAAACGTTTTGTACTTATTCCTTTATTAATCAATATCCTGCTTTTTGGTAGTTCGCTGTTCTTTTTATATGGCTGGCTTACCGATGGCTTCGCTTACATGAACTCGTTGTTACCCGAATGGCTTAGCTGGCTTGAATGGCTAATGTGGCCGATTGCCGTGCTGGTGATTTTATTTAGTTACAGCATGCTCTTCACGGTTATCACTAATTTTATAGCAGCCCCATTCAACGGCCTACTCAGTGAAAAAGTCGAGCTTTACTTAACTGGGCAAAAAATTAATGACGATAGCCTTTTCGATACAATGAAAGATGTGCCACGTATGCTCGGCCGAGAATGGACAAAACTGTGCTATTACCTACCGCGAGCTATAGGCTTTTTTATTTTGTTGTGGATTTTACCTGTGATCGGGCAAGTTTTATGGGTGTTATTCACCTGTTGGATGTATGCGGTGCAATACGAAGACTACGCATTCGATAACCATAAAATTAGCTTTAATGAAATGAAAGACGACTTAAAGCAAAAGCAAACACTTTCTTATGGTTTTGGATTAGCGGTAATGATTTTAACAGCTATCCCATTCGTAAACCTAATTGTTATGCCCGTTGCTGTTTGCGGTGGCACACGATTATGGGTCGATAATTACCGTAGTAAATACCGTTAAAATTTAGGTTTTCAGATACCTAATAAAAAGGCCAATAGGGTGAGCTATTGGCCTTTTTAATTTCAAACTAAGGTTAACTATAGAGGCTTTGTGGCACCTTAGTTACATTTAAATGTACGGTGACTTCTTCACGGTCATGATATAAATGTTTGGCTTGTAATTCGTAACTTACACCATACTTTTCAAGCTCTTCTTTAATCATTTTTAAACACTCATAAACACTATCAAAACGTTTTTTCATCGGTAATTTAAGATTAAATATAAGCTCTTTAGCGTAGGCGTTTACCGCCCAATCTATCATAAGGTTGGTCACTTTAGCCGGCTTTTCTACCATGTCACACACTAACCATTGAATATTGCGCTTTTCAGGGCGGTATTTAAAACCATCAACTCTAAAGTGCTTTACCTGACCAGTTTCCATCAAGTCATCATTCATAGGGCCGTTATCGATTGCGCTTACAAACATTCCACGGCGCACCAGCTGATAAGTCCAACCACCAGGGCAAGCACCTAAATCAACCCCTCGCATGCCAGGTTGCATACGCTCTTCAGCTTCATGAGGTGGAATAAATACGTTAAAGGCTTCATCAAGTTTCAACGTTGAGCGGCTTGGCGCATCATTAGGCATACGTAAACGCGGAATACCCATAAAGAATGGCGAATTATTAAATGTGTATGAGTAGCCAACATAAGCACTGTCGTTTGCTAAAAATAACACATGCATAACTGGTTTTTTCTCGGCAAGCTCGCGTGTTACCTTCGAGCGCTTTTCAAGCGACTTTTTCAGTGGCGTCGAAATCTTCTTGCAGAACTTACTCAGCTCTTTACCTTCGTTGGTATCTGGCGTTTCTACGCGTAGGTCACCACATTCAGGAAACTCAGCGGCAGCATCAACAATGGCACTTACACGGTCTTCAAGTGGCATGTTATCGACTAAGGTGCCAGTAAACCATTGGCGAGCAAATACCATATTCTTGAAATCTACTTTTTTGATGATTTCTTCACCGTGGCTTGCATCAAAACATTCGTAAACAACAATACCTGTATTTGGTTTTGTTTTTACGTAACCTGCAAAGCCTTGTTCAGCAGCTTGAAAAGTAATTTCAGCAGCGGCATCATTTTCAAAACCACTGCGACAATAAATAACTACACTCGACATAGATAACCCTTAAAACTTATATCGTGCTGCCTGAACTAACAAAATAGCCCAACCAATAATAAAACAAACACCGCCAATTGGGGTGATAGGCCCAAGCCACTTCATGCCCGTTAGTGCGAGTAAATACAAACTACCGCTAAATAACACGGTACCTGCGATAAAAAATCCACCAGCCCAGCTTAAGTTCATGCCCCACTTAATTAAGATAGCAATTGCTATCAATGCAAGGCCATGCACCATTTGGTATTCAGCAGCGGTTTTAAAAATTCCAATCGCATACTCAGAAACACGGCTTTTTAAACCATGAGCAGCAAATGCGCCAAGCATTACCGAAAGCATGCAAAATAAGCTACCAATCATTAAATATAGTTTGATCATTGCGCATCTCCAGCCACTAAATTCATAATAAACTGCGCTGCATAATCTGCAGCTTGCTGTAAGTTTTCTTGCTCTGTAAGGCCACTTTTTTTACGTGGTTTTAATGAGTGGTCACCATCTTTGAGAAATTTAATCTCTGGCGGATTAACCATTTCAAGCTCAGCAAGTTCTTGCTGATTCCCAAACGTATCACGCTCACCTTGCAGGACTAAAAAAGGGCATGGCATATCAACAAAATGGTCTATGCGAAGTTTTTCGGGTTTACCCGGTGGGTGAAACGGATAGCCAAAAGCAACCACGCCAGAAATTTGAGCTTGGTCCTGCTCGGTACAGAGCATAGAAGCCATACGCCCCCCCATAGATTTACCCCCAATAAATAGCGGCAATTCTGGCTGGCGCTCCGCTAAAACTTCACTAAAGTAGGCAAGCAGCTTAGGGGCACGCTCGGGTGGCCTACGCTTGCCTGTTTCTTTTGCAATTTGCATATACTGAAAATCAAACAAAGCTACATCAATCCCATGCTGACTAGTCAAGTTAGCCATTGTTTGCATAAACTCAGAATCACTGCCTGCCCCTGCACCATGGGCAAATATAAATTGTGCACGCGCCTTGCCCGTTGCACTTTTAAACCACTGTAACATGTTAATACTCTTGTTCTTGTTCAACTAAGCTCAGCATCCAGTCTTTGAAAGAGACTATTTTGCCAAGCTCTGTTTGCGATTCGCGGATCACTAAATAGTAAGCATTTTTACTTTCTAATGAGTGACTAAATGGAATGACGAGTCGGCCCGCATCAATATCAGGTTTTGCTAAAACGCTATTACCAATTGCAACCCCTTGCCCATGCACCGCGGCTTGCAATACCATCGATGAGTGACTAAAAATCGGCCCTTGGTTAACTTGTACATTACGTACACCTGCCGTTTTCATCCACGTTTTCCAATTTTTACGGGTGGTATCATGCAATAAGGTATGATTTGCTAAATCACTGGGCTGATTAAGCGGCTTAGGGCCCGTTAACAACAATGGGCTACATAAAGGCACTAGGTATTCAGTGTGCAGCTTATATGTCTGCACCCCGCTCCAGTGACCACGGCCGTAGTAAATAGCAATATCTACATCGTCAGAAAGTGAATTTTCATCCTGATCTTGCGCCTTAATTCGCACGTCGATTTCTGGGTGTAATTCATTAAATAAACTAAGTCTGGGTACTAACCATTGAATCGCAAAGCTTGGCGTTAAACTTACCGTGAGTGACCCTTTCGCACCTCGGGCAAGTAGTTTTTCTGTGGCATCGATCAGCTGGGTAAAAATTTCTTTAATATCTAAAAAGTAGCCTTGCCCTTCTTCGGTTAACAGCAAAGAACGATTTTTACGTAAAAACAGCTTTAAACCTAAATGCTCTTCAAGGGTTTTAATTTGGTGGCTCACTGCGGCCTGCGTTACATATAGCTCTTCTGCTGCTTTGGTAAAGCTCAAATGACGGGCAGCGGCTTCGAATGCTTTTAGTGCATTTAAAGGAGGTAAACGACGAGACATAATCACCAAACTTAGAATTAGTTTTTCTTATGCGTCGATTATAGCGATACAAATAAAAAAAGGCGACCATGGTCGCCTTTTTCATACTTAAATACTTATAAATCGCTTGCGCTGGTATCGAGTGGTGCAAAGCTTTTAACTAAGTCATCAACCGCTTTCATTTGCGATAAATAACCTTCTAGCTTGCTTAGTGCTAGTGCACATGGACCATCACATTTCGCTTCATTCGGATTAGGATGCGCTTCAATGAATAAACCCGCAATACCTAATGCCATACCACTGCGAGCAAGTTCTGCAGCTTGCGCACGGCGACCATCCGCAGAGTCAGCTCGGCCACCTGGGCGTTGTAATGCGTGTGTTGCATCAAAGATTACCGGCGCCATAGGCTTCATGTCATCCATACCAAGCATATCAACCACAAGGTTGTTATAACCAAAACTAGTACCACGCTCACACAGTGCAACATTGTTGTTGCCCGCTTCATTAAACTTCTTAATGATATGACGCATTTCGTGTGGTGCTAAAAACTGTGGTTTTTTCACGTTGATGATGGCACCAGTTTTTGCCATAGCAACAACTAGGTCAGTTTGACGAGCTAGGAATGCAGGTAACTGAATTACATCAACCACTTCTGCTACAGGAGCAGCTTGATGCGGCTCATGTACGTCAGTGATCAGTGGCACATTAAAAGTAGATTTAATTTCTTCAAAGATTTTTAAACCTTCTTCCATGCCCGGGCCACGGTATGAGTTAATTGAAGAGCGGTTTGCTTTATCAAAAGATGCTTTAAAAACGTATGGAATGTTTAGCTTTGATGTTACTTCTACGTAATGCTCCGCAATACGCATCGCTAAATCACGTGATTCAAGTACATTCATGCCGCCAAACAATACAAATGGTTTTTCGTTGGCTAATTCAATCTCGTTAATTTTAATTAACTGGTTGTTCATTTCTATTCCTTAAGGTGCAACAGCTTGTAGCATTAGTCCACAAATATAAGCCATGTAGGTACCAACACCATAGCCTAAAACAGCAAGTAAAACACCTACTGGCGCAAGCGATGGGTGGAAAGCTGATGCAACAACAGGTGCTGATGCCGCGCCGCCTACATTGGCTTGAGAGCCTACTGCCATGTAAAACAGTGGTGCTTTAATTAGTTTCGCCACAATAAGCATTAAGCTTGCATGGGTAATCATCCAAATCACACCCAGTACAAAGTACATAGGTGAATCAAAAATCGCGGTAATATTCATGTGTAAGCCAATTGAAGCAACAAGAATATATAAAAAGCTTGATGCTACTTTTGACGCGCCAAAAGCTTCAATATGGCGAACTTTAGTAAACGATAAACTAATACCAATTGTGGTAGAGATAACGATTAACCAAAAGAATTTACTGTTTAAACTATACTCTTGTGCCCATGGGAAGTTAGCCCCAAAAAACGGGCCTAAAAAGTCAGCACAAAAATGTGCAAGGCCTGTAATACCAAAGGCAATTGCAATAATCGTCATGTAATCATTTAAGGTAGGCATACGCGCATGCTCAGCGTGATACTTTTCTACGCGCTCTTTTAAATCTTCAATTGCACGCGTATCCGCGCCTGTTTTAGCATCAATCGCCTTATGGTTTGCTGCCATTAATAACAGTACGGCCATCCATAAGTTAGCCACAATTACATCAACAGTCACCATTGCAGAGAAGATATCGCCGCCTACTTCAAACATTTCTTTCATTGAAGCTTGGTTTGCACCGCCACCAATCCAGCTACCGGCAATGGTCGTCATACCACGCCAAACAGCATCAGGGCCATGACCACCCACAGCCTCTGGGTAAACAGCACTCATAACTAAGATAGCCAGTGGGCCACCGATAACAATACCCATGGTGCCTGTTAAAAACATGATTAATGCTTTTGGCCCAAGGTTTAAGATCGCTTTTAAATCAATACTAATGGTAAGCAATATTAAGCAAGCTGGCAGTAAATAGCGCGACGCCACAAAATATACATTTGAAGAATGACCATCAACAATCCCAAAGGTATTGAGTAGTGATGGTAAAAAGTAGCAAAGCAATAATGCCGGTACATATTTATAAAATTTTTGGCAGGCAGCATTATTACTGTGTGAGGTCTTAAAAATAAACCCCAAAATAACGGCAAGCAAACCAAGTACGACTGCGTCATTGGTAATTAGCGCACTGTGGGCGTCAGTCATAAATGTTCCTTTAAATTAGTGGTGTGTATTATTGTTGTCTTCTATTTCAGCAATTTGATGCTGAATAACTTCGATAGCAGGATCATCTGGGCACTCATTAACAAAGTACTGCAAGTCATCACGTGCCATTTTTGGGCAATCTAGCTGGTTAAGTAAATAGCCGCGGTCACGACGCTCATACGGGTCATCACCAAGTAATTCCATCAGCATTTCAACACAATGCAACGCATGGCCAAATTTACTTTCGCTGATAAACGACCATTTTTGTTGAGCTAGATAGAGCTTGTAAAGTTCTTCTTCAAAAATCAGTTCAAGCGGTTCTTGCTCATCGCCATTTTCTTCACAGGCATTCTCTGGTGTTATATACCAGCTCTGCTGACCTGTGCTTGGCTCAATTAAATAACCTTCTTCATCACTCATCCCAACGTGAACGTGCACGTCTCCCTGACTAAGCGTGACTGTGGCGTCTAGTTCAGCATGCTGTAATAAATGACAGAGTAAAATTGCCAGCGTGGTTTGTGTGCCACTGCGCATGGTAATGGTGTAGCTAAAACTATTTAACGTATACTCAGGCACTTTTAAGCTTGATGAGCTAAACAGCCATTGCTGATAAAAGGTATCAAGTAACTTATCGAGACGCTCATGTGGCTCTTTTAATTCAGCGCAAAGAGCTGTTACCGTATTTTCAAGCTCATTAAGGGTGTCATAACAGGCTGTTAAATCAGCTTGTTGATCCCACTTTAATTCGGCGTCGATACAACGATAAAGCACTTTAGAAGAAAATGCGTCAAAGGCCTCATCTTGATAGGATTCATTTTGATCTTCAAACCAAGGGGTGGTCATTTATACTGCTACATCTCTTTCAAAAACGAACAGCTAGTTTACCTACTTTTGCCCTAAGTTACCAATACTGAGCGATGAGATATAAAAAAGCGGTACAACAGCCAATGCCATCAAATACCGCCTAGAGATTAGTTATAAAAGAAGTGCTGTTTTTGCAGATGCTAAATAACCAATTGCTAATAAAATAAGCGTGGTTATAGCAAGTAATACAACCTTCGCGCCTTGTGCGCTTTGCTTAGCTGCAACAATACCTAGCACAATATAAGCAACCACTAAGATTATCTTTTCTAATAACCAAGATTGTTCAAGTGGGTTAAAACCTGCCATTACAATCAATGCCACGGCAGAAACAAGTAATAAGGTGTCGATACTGTGGCTGCCAATAAACACTACTTTATTTTTTGCCAGAGCGCCCGTCTTTAAGCGTGAAAAAGAACGAACGTAAAATAAGATAATACTCAACACGGCAAATAACATGTGAGTATGTTTTACTGCTAAATAATCCATATGCCCCTAATTTTATTTTAATTAATCTGGATAACGTACAAGTACGTCTTCAATTTCTTTAACACGCTGATTAAACACTTCGATTAGCTTAGGATCAAATTGTTTACCCTGTTGCGCATTAATTTCTTTAACTACATCGTCAAGTGACCACGGCTCTTTATAACAGCGCTTATGGCGCAGTGCATCAAACACATCAGCTAAAGCGACAATGCGACCTGCAATTGGAATGTCATCACCTTTTAGACCTTTCGGATAGCCTGAACCATCCCAACGCTCATGGTGCGATAACGCAATAATCGCCCCTGTATTAACAATGTCACGATTTGAGTCTTTTAAAATTAAATGACCTTTTTCAGCATGTTGCTGCATGATAGCCCACTCTTCATCAGTCAGTGGCCCAGGCTTATTTAAGATAGCATCAGGAATACCTACTTTACCTACATCATGCAGTGGTGCTGCTAAGCGAATAAGCTCTGCTTCGCGTTTTGATAGACCATAGCCCATGGCAAGTTCATAACAAATGTGCGATACACGTTTTACATGGTTACCGGTTTCTGTTGAACGTTGCTCTAAAGCTTCACTAAGCCTAAATACTAACTCTTGCTGTGTTGCTTCAATTTCAGATTGTAGCTGCACATTTTCATACGCCAGCTGTACATTTTGCGAGAAAATTTCAATCAAATGGCGCTGAGTGTCGGTTAAATGTTTCGGGATACCAGAAATAAATAGCATCGAGTTGTGATTACATTCACTACAACAATAAGCAAATAAATAGTTTTCACGGTAGACGATGGTTTTTTCACTCAAGGCTTGCTGACAGGCTTGTAATTGCTCCTCATCAAGCACTTCTTCAATCGCCTTGCCTTCACTGCGTTCAAACTCACCTCGCCCTGAAAACACGACTAGCTTCTTTTGGTTATCTTGCGGGTTACTGGCAACTAAACTTGTTGCGTACATGGCTTGATCAACAGTACCTAGCAATGAGGTAAGTTGTTGCATTACCCCTTCAATAAAGCTCTCAAGTGAATGAGTCGAAAAAATATCACGCGATGCTTTAATAATTTTTTCGAGGCCTTGGCGAGATTGCTCAATCGATAAAATGTCACGGTAAGAACGTAAGCTCGACATCACCACAGTGAATAGTTTTTGTGCGGTTAGTTCAGTTTTTGATTTGTAATCATTGATATCGTAATTAACGATAACTTGGCGCTCTGGCGCTTGCCCAGGCTGACCTGTACGAAGAATGATACGAATGTGATTATTTTTTGCGGTTTCGCGAATAAACTTAGCGACTTTGAGGCCTGCATCGTCGGTTTCCATAACCACATCGAGTAGTACGATAGCCGCATCTGGATGCTGTTGAATTACCTGCTTGGCTTCTTCACCCGAATAGGCGCTGATAAACTCTAAACGTTTATCTTGAAATTCAAAGTCACTCAACGCAAGCTTTGTTACGGCATGTACTTCTGGCTCGTCATCTACGACGATGACTTTCCAACTACCCTGAACCACCTCATTTACTTCATCAAGTGCTTCATCCGAAAACAAAAAATCATCCATTCTATGGGATCCTCAAAGGCTATGTACGCACAGTGCACTTCATTGTTATTTAGGCCATTGTGCTAACGTTACACGGTCATTACCGCCAAGATCTTTAATTGTAAGTATATGGCTATACGACATTTGTGCAAAAAATTCTTGTACCTTCACACTTTGTTTGTAGCCATGTTCAATTAAAAGATAGCCATTTGTTGCTAAATAGTCACGTGCGATAGTAATAATTTGTTTAATATCAGCCATACCGTCGTCATCTGCAACTAATGCAGAGAGCGGTTCAAAGCGAACATCACCTTGGCTTAAATGCTCATCATCATGTTCAATATACGGAGGATTGCTAACAATTAGGTCAAACTTTTGTGTACTTACTGCACTAAACCAATTGCTCAACGCAAAAGTAGCGTTGTTAATATTGAGTCGTTGTTTGTTCTCTTGGGCAAGCTCAACTGCATCAGCCACTCTATCAACCCCTGTCACCTGCCAATTAGGCATTTCACTAGCTAATGCCAAGGCAATTGCCCCTGTGCCAGTGCCTAAATCAAGCACGTTTGCAGCAGTAGGAAGCTCAAGGCCTAAAGCATATTCAACTAATGTTTCGGTATCAGGTCTTGGGATCAGAGTTGTTGGATTAACCTTTAAAGGAAGACTCCAAAATTCACGGAAACCAACAATGTGAGCAACTGGTTCACCATTTAAACGACGCTGACATGCTTGTTCAAAATCACGTTGTTGCTGTTCGGTAAGTTGTTTTTCGGGCCAGGTAAATAAGTAGCTACGAGGTTTATCAAGAATGGACAATAACAGGACTTGTGCGTCTAACTTAGCACTGTCGCTGCTAGGCGTTAACAACGCCGTTGCAGCAACAATTGCTTGTTCAATGCTTTGTGGCACGATTATTCATCGCCCATCGCAGCAAGTAAGTCAGCTTGGTGTTCTTGCATTAGAGGTTCGATAACACTTCCTAAATCACCGGCAACCACTTCATTCAAACGATAAAGTGTTAAGTTAATACGGTGATCGGTAATACGACCTTGCGGGTAGTTATAAGTACGAATACGCTCAGAGCGGTCACCACTACCTACTAGGTTACGACGTTCTGACGCTTCAGCCGCTTGACGCTTTTCATCTTCAGCCTGTTGTAAACGTGCACCTAGTACAGACATCGCTTTGGCACGGTTTTTATGCTGTGAACGCTCATCCTGACACTCTACAACCACACCCGTTGGAATGTGTGTAATACGGATTGCTGAGTCAGTTTTATTTACGTGCTGACCACCGGCACCTGATGCACGGAAGGTATCGACTTTAATATCTGCAGGGTTAATCTCAATTGCTTCCGCTTCAGGAATTTCTGCCATAACGGCTACAGTACAAGCTGAGGTATGAACACGGCCTTGCGACTCAGTCTCTGGTACACGTTGTACGCGGTGCGCACCTGATTCAAACTTAAGCTGACCATACACGCCTTCGCCGGAGATATGCGCAATGACTTCTTTATAACCGCCGTGCTCACCTTCGTTAGTACTTACTACTTCTACTTTCCACTTTTTAGTTTCAGCGTAGCGGCTGTACATACGGAATAAATCACCTGCGAAAATAGCAGCTTCATCACCACCAGTACCGGCACGAACCTCTAAATAAACGTTATTATTGTCTTTAGGGTCTTTTGGTAACATTAGAATTTGGATTTCATCTTCTAATGCAATAATTTGTGCTTTTGCTTCTTTATATTCTTCTTGCGCCATTTCACGCATATCAGGATCAGAGTCTTTTAACATTTCTTCTGCTGTAGCAACATCATCTTGCGCTTGTTGGTAAGCTAAAAATGCTTTTACGATTTCTTCTAATTCTGAGTATTCTTTAGATAAGGCACGAAAGCGATTTTGGTCGCTGATCACAGAGGGGTCGCTTAGTAGCGCTTGCACTTCCTCATAACGCTCAACTAAGGTTTCTAATTTTCTATAAACAGACTCTTTCATTTAACGACTATTCCTGATCAATACCTAACATTTTCTTTAATTGGCTTAACTCCGCTGCTTCACCTTTTTTAGCAGCATCTTGAATGGCACGGGTAGGTGCGTGCATCAAGCGGTTGGTCAGTTTGTTTGCCAACTCGAGTATTACTTTTTCTGCCTCTTTACCTGCTTGTAGCTGGCCAAGAGCTTTTTCGACAAGTTCTGACTTTATATCTTGTACATCGTTGCGATAATGGCGAATAAGATCCACCGAATCGAGTGAACGCAACCACATAGCAAATTCATCGGTACGTGAGCGAATAATAGCTTGCGCTTGCTCCGCAGCCTGCTCACGGGCGGCGATATTCTCGCTTACTATGGCTTGTAAGTCATCAACTGAATACAAATAGGCAGCATCTAATTCGCCTACTTGGCTTTCGATATCACGCGGTACCGCAATATCGATAAATAACATTGGTTTGTGGCGGCGCTTTTTCAGCGCCTGCTCTACCACCCCTTTACCAATAATAGGCAAGGTACTGGCGGTTGAACTAATAACAATATCGGCGTCGTGTAAACGCTCAGGTAACTGGGCAAGCGCAATCACATCGGCGTTAACCTCACTGGCTAACGTTTTAGCGCGTTCAATAGTACGGTTTGCCACCGTGATTTTTTGCGGATCGTTTTGGTATAAGTGCTTAGCAACTAATTCAATCGTCTCACCTGCACCAATTAGCAGTACATTGGTTTTATCTAGTTTGCCGTAAATATGTTTCGCAAGATTAACCGCAGCATAAGCAACCGATACGGCGCTAGCACCAATGTCAGTTTCGGTACGAACTTGTTTTGCCACAGAAAATGTTTTTTGAAACAAGCGGTCAAAGGTTACACCAATGGCATCGTGAGTTTTTGCATTATGGTAGGCTTGTTTTATTTGCCCTAAAATTTGCGGCTCGCCAAGTACTAACGAATCTAGACCACAAGACACCCGCATTAAGTGATTAATTGCTTCGTGATCTTCATGGTAATAGATATTGTTGCTCAGTTCTTGTTCATCCAAACCATGGAAACTGGCTAACCAGTGCAACAAGGTTTGGGAATTACGCTCGGCAAGGCTACAATAGATTTCAGTTCGGTTGCAGGTCGAAACAATAACCGCTTCATTAAAATGCGCATGACCACTTAATTGCTGTAACGCCTCAGACATTTGCTCAGGCGAAAACGCGACTTTTTCGCGTAATTCTACGGATGCGGTTTTGTGATTTATACCAAGTGCTACGATGGTCATATGTACCAAATATTGCTAAGCCCAGCTGTAAAGGCATTAATTTTACCAAAAATCAGCGGAATATGGAAAGTAAGGAACGACATTTGATTAAACAATATTTGATTTTATTCATGTTTTTTTTATTTATCGGCGGTTGTGCGCAAAAAATTTCAACAGTTGATTACATTTATCCTGACTGGAAAAGCCGATTAGAACAACAAGCTCAATGGCAAGTGCAAGGCAAAATGGCATTTATTAGTACAGAGCAGCGCCAGTCAGCCAATTTAAATTGGCAACATGATGAGCAATACAGTGACATGGTACTTACCAGTTTTATTGGTACCCGCATTTTGTCTTTAAAACAAAATGCACAAGGTGCTGAACTTGAGTATGACGACAATGTTTATACCGACCGTGATGCCTCAATGTTGTTATATCGTTTAACCGGTTTTTCAATCCCATTGGATAATGCCGCAAAATGGCTAAAAGGCACCGTCGAAAACGACCAAGCAAGCTATGATGAGCAAGGCCGTTTAAAAAGTCTTATTTGGCAAGCAAACAATGGCCAACAGTGGCAAATTAGCTATTCAGATTACATCAAACAAGATGGTTATTGGCTTCCTGTTAAGCTAAGCCTTAAAAACAATAAAATTCGTATTAAAATTCAACTTAATGATTGGCAGTTAAATTAATCATGACACACGCTTCAACCGCCCCGCTAACTTTAATAGCACCTGCAAAACTTAATTTATTCCTTCATATAAATGGTCGCCGTGAAGATGGCTACCATGAACTCGAAACCTTATTTACCTTTTTAGAGTTTGGTGATGACTTAACTTTTACGGTTAGTAACGAGCCAGATATTTCTGTAATTGGTGATACAAACGGTATTGAGCTTACAGATAACCTTATATATAAAGCAGCCCGTTTATTACAACAACACTGTAATTGCCAACAAGGCGCTTCAATAAAGCTATTAAAACGTTTGCCAATGGGCGGTGGTGTAGGCGGCGGCTCATCTGATGCCGCCACTACCCTACTTGCTCTTAATAAACTATGGGGCTGTGATTTATCACTTACAGAATTAGCAAAGCTTGGGGTGAAATTAGGCGCTGATGTACCAGTATTTATAAATGGTCACACTGCCATTGCACATGGGATTGGCGAGCAACTAGAAAATATTGAATTACCGCAAAGTTGGTTCTGTGTGGTGCATCCAGGGCAGCATGTGAGCACCGCAAAAATTTTTACCCACCCAGATTTAAAGCGCGACACGCCTAAGCTAAAAGCAGACTGGCAAACAGAAAATTTAGGCAATGATTGTGAGGCTTTAGTTAAAAAGCTCTGCCCCGAGGTTGAAAAAGCCCTGCAGTGGTTGCTAAAATACGCCCCGTCAAAGATGACTGGTACAGGCGCTTGCTGCTTTGCTGAGTTTTCAACCGAGGCACAAGCACAACAAGTTTTAGCTCAATTACCAGAAAAATGGACAGGTTTTGTTGCAAGTAGTGCTACACTTTCTCCTGCTCATACAGCATTAAATGCTCACTTTGAAATGAAGTAACGTACAAGTAAATGTTAACCTGCTTTGGTGCCTACCATAGCCTGTTAGTCCCAAAATTCAGTGCCTGAGGAACCCTACCGTGCCTGACATGAAGCTCTTCGCTGGTAACGCAACACCTGAGCTAGCTCAAAAAGTTGCAAAACGTTTGTATATTGAATTAGGCGATGCTGTTGTTGGCCGTTTTAGTGACGGTGAGATCAGTGTTCAAATTAATGAAAATGTTCGTGGCTCTGACGTTTTCATTGTCCAATCAACCTGTAACCCTACTAACGATAACTTAATGGAGCTTATCGTTATGGTTGATGCCCTACGTCGTGCGTCTGCTGGACGTATTACTGCCGTTATCCCTTACTTTGGTTATTCACGTCAAGACCGCCGCGTGCGTTCTGCTCGTGTACCAATTACAGCTAAAGTAGTTGCAGATTTCCTTTCAAGTGTTGGTGTTGACCGCGTTCTAACGGTTGATTTACACGCTGAACAAATCCAAGGTTTCTTCGACGTACCAGTTGATAACGTATTTGGTAGCCCAGTTCTACTTGAAGATATGAAAGAACGCGACTTCGATGACGTTGTTGTTGTTTCTCCTGATATCGGTGGTGTTGTTCGTGCTCGTGCAATCGCTAAGCTATTAAACGACACAGACCTTGCAATTATCGACAAGCGTCGTCCACAAGCAAACGTTTCACAAGTAATGCACATTATTGGTGACGTTGAAGGTCGTGACTGTATCATCGTTGATGACATGATCGATACCGGTGGCACTTTATGTAAAGCAGCAGCAGCGCTTAAAGAACACGGTGCAAAACGCGTATTTGCTTACGCTACTCACCCAGTACTTTCAGGTAATGCAGCTGAGAACATTCGTAACTCAGTCATTGACGAAGTTATCGTAACTGACTCAATCACACTATCTGATGAGCTTAAAGCAATTGATAAAATCAAAGTGCTTACACTTGCAGATATGCTTGCTGAAACAATCCGTCGTATCAGCAACGAAGAATCTATTTCAGCGATGTTTGAACACTAATCAACATTACTGCAATACTAAAAAAAGCACCGCTTAGGTGCTTTTTTTGTAGTCGTTATTTATTTTCCCTGAAAGGGGTGGTATGATAGCGCGCCTTTTGGCTGGGGACCTTGGTCGCAAAGGCCCTAAGACTATTAATTATTGGAGACATTATGTCAACTTACACATACAATGCAGAATTACGTACAGAAACAGGTACTGGTGCGAGCCGCCGCCTACGCCGTGAAGATAAAGTTCCTGCAATCCTTTACGGTGCTGACAAAGAAGCTGCATCAATCGTTCTTGCACACAAAGATATGATCAAAGCGCAAGAAGACGAAGGTTTCTACACGCACATCCTTACTTTAAACATCGGTGGCGAGTCAGTTGAAGCTATCCTTAAAGATATTCAACGTCACCCGTACAAGCCTAAGATCACTCACTTAGACTTCCAACGTGTAGATGCTACTCACAAACTTCACACTAAAGTGCCTGTACACTTCATCGGTGAAGAGAAAGTAACTAAAGCTGGTAACACTGTTGTTCACCAATTAACTGAAATCGAAATCACGTGTCTTCCTAAAGCACTTCCTGAGTTCGTTGAAGTTAACGTTTCAGATTTAGTAGCTGGTGATTCAATCCACCTTTCTGACCTTAAACTTCCTTCAGGTGTTGCATCTGTTGAGCTAACTAAAGGCGCTGATCACGATCAGTCAGTTGTTACTGTTAAAGCTAACAAAGCAGCTCCAGCTGAAGAAGAAGCTTCAGAAGACGCTGCAGAATAATTTTTAAGGTGTAAACACCTTGAATTCTATTCAAATGCTTGTGGGCCTGGCTAATCCAGGCCCCGAATACGCAAACACACGCCATAATGCAGGTGCTTGGTTCATCGAAGAACTGGCTGCACGTTATAACTGCACACTCAAACATGATCCTAAATATCACGGCCTCACCGGCAAAGTGATTATTCAAGACCAAGAATTTAAATTACTGATCCCTACAACTTATATGAATTTAAGTGGTAAGGCGGTGAGTAGTCTCGCTAATTTCTTTAAAATCCCTGTTGAGAACATTCTCGTTGCTCATGACGAAATGGACTTAGATCCTGGGATTGCAAAACTTAAAAAAGGTGGCGGCCACGGCGGTCATAATGGTTTAAAAGATATTATTGCGAAAATGGCAAACCAAAAAGATTTCATGCGCCTTCGCATAGGCATTGGTCATCCAGGTCACCGAGAGATGGTAACAGGCTGGGTGCTAGGTAAAGCCGCGAAAGACGATCAAGAAAAAATGGACGCCGCCGTTGACGAAGCAGTTCGTTGTATGGAAATACTTGCAAAAGATGGTGTGTTAAAAGCACAAAACAGACTACATTCATTTAAACCTTAATCCGTTTTAATGAAATTACACAAGGTATCTTACTATGGGTTTTAAATGTGGCATCGTTGGTTTGCCAAACGTTGGTAAATCAACTCTATTTAATGCACTAACTAAAGCGGGTATTGAAGCCGCTAACTTCCCTTTCTGTACCATTGAGCCTAACACGGGTGTGGTACCGGTTCCTGATGCGCGCTTGAATGATTTAGCCGCTATCGTAAATCCTCAGCGTATTTTACCAACGACGATGGAATTCGTTGATATTGCCGGTCTAGTAAAAGGCGCATCGAAAGGTGAAGGTTTAGGTAACCAATTCCTAGCAAACATTCGTGAAACAGATGCGATTGGTCACGTTGTTCGTTGTTTTGAAGACGAAAACATTGTTCACGTTGCTGGCACAATTGACCCTGCTGATGATATCGATGTAATTAACACCGAATTAGTACTTGCTGATATGGACAGTGCTGATAAAGCAATTGTTCGTAATGCTAAAAAAGCAAAAGGCGGCGACAAAGACGCTAAAGAGCAAAATGCTGTTTTAGAAAAAGTAAAAGTACACTTAGATGAAGGTTTAACGTTACGTTCTTTAGAACTAACAAAAGAAGAAAAAGCAGCGATTAAGCCGCTTAACTTCTTAACAATCAAACCTACCATGTATATTGCTAACGTGGCAGAGGATGGTTTTGAAAATAACCCTTACCTAGACAAAGTACGTGAAATTGCCGCTGCAGAAGATGCGGTTGTTATTCCAGTATGTGCAGCGATTGAATCTGAGTTATCTGAACTTGAAGAAGAAGATAAACTAGAATTTATGGCTGACCTAGGTTTAGAAGAACCAGGTCTTAACTTAGTGATCCGTGGTGGTTACGAGTTACTTAAATTACAAACTTACTTCACTGCTGGCGTTAAAGAAGTACGTGCATGGACAATCCCAGTAGGTGCTACTGCACCACAAGCTGCTGGTAAAATCCACACTGACTTTGAGCGTGGCTTTATTCGTGCACAAACTATCGCATTTGACGACTACATTGCGTTTAAAGGCGAAAGCGGTGCTAAAGAAGCGGGTAAGATGCGTCAAGAAGGTAAAGAATACATCGTTAAAGACGGCGATGTGATGAACTTCTTATTTAACGTATAAGCATATTTGCTCATTCGATTATTAAAGGCTCGTTATTACGAGCCTTTTTTATTGCCTAAATATTACTAACCCTTCCCTAAATCATCAAAGCATGGTGGTTAATACTTCTGCAGCCTTACCTCTGCTTGTTCTTTTTAGTTATGTACGGTGTTATTTATGCTTAACAGTGAATCGTCGTCGAAAGCAAATGAGTGATAACAACAGTTAATTAGAGGGGATTTCAAAGCTCGCTAGCAATTTTGTGACCTATTGACTGCTCGATTAGCAAATTGTGGGGATTTTAAAAGTAAAAATAAGCCCCCTTAGTGACAAAATAGCCTATATAAATTCATTCGCTTTCACTTTTTTATGTTTAAATCACCTAAAAGATCACGCTAACTAATTTTGAAACTTGATTTTTGTATGAAAATCAAGCAACTTTAAATGTACGTTTTAAAACTCTTACTATGCGTTTGGGAATTAAACCCATAAATTGCAGTCAAAAAAACAGCAATTTAAATGAAATTTCGCCACTTAGCTTAATTTTAATGCAAACAAACACTGATAAGCATTTTTTTGCAAAAAAGGTGTTGACGGATTTAGGTCATATCAGCATAATACGCCCCGCACTCAGCGATGAAGTGCTAACAAAAAAGATGGCTAAGTAGCTCAGTTGGTTAGAGCACATCACTCATAATGATGGGGTCACAGGTTCAAATCCCGTCTTAGCCACCATTCTTTTTGTTGCTCAATGAAGAGTTTAAAATAACTACCAGTACTTTAAGTACGAATGATGCGGGAGTGGCGGAATTGGTAGACGCGCTGGATTTAGGTTCCAGTAACTTCGGTTGTGAGAGTTCAAGTCTCTCCTTCCGCACCATGTTCTTGATAAGAACTCAAACTATCAAGCTTTTGTTGGGATATCGCCAAGCGGTAAGGCAGCAGGTTTTGATCCTGCCATTCCCAGGTTCAAATCCTGGTATCCCAGCCACGATGGCTAAGTAGCTCAGTTGGTTAGAGCACATCACTCATAATGATGGGGTCACAGGTTCAAATCCCGTC
>NZ_JAYMDY010000036.1:0-13884 GCF_037027245.1 Pseudoalteromonas sp. CH_XMU1449-3 | reverse complement strand
GTAAACTTGTTTCCGTTGGTCACTCAGTTCAATTGAGACTCTAAATTTGTTTGCGTCACTTAGTAAACTAAGCTTCGCTGTTAGAACTCAATCTGTACGAGTGCCCACACAGATGATTGCTTTATATTGTTAAAGAACGTTGCGACATTGTCGCTAGGGATGCGTATAATACATCCTTAACTTTTCGAGTCAACACTTAATTTTAAACTTTCTTTTTAGACCGTTTTAAACCGAAGTTTTACTTAACTCTGTGTCACTTTGTTCAGCGCTTTTCATTGCTGCCCGCCGTGTCAGTGGATGCGCATTATAGGGAGATGGATTTTTAAAGCAAGCACTTTTTGAAGGTTTTTTTGAATATTTTCAAATTAATCAGATACCCACCAAGCGCAAACAAGTTACCCACAAACAACTGTGGATAACTGATGTTTTTTAGCAGAATAACTAAACTCTCCTCGCTTGTTATGGTAACTTGCGCCGCAGATTTTCCACTCGCTCACAAGGCAAGAAAAATGACAGACATTATAAATAGTATAAGTGGTCTCCTTTGGGGTCACATTCTGGTTTACCTTTTAATAGCTGCGGGGCTATTTTTCACTCTTCGACTTGGTTTTATTCAATTCACTCAATTCCCACATATGATCAAAGTGATGTTTCAGAGCCGCCAAGGTTCTGGCGATGGCATTTCTTCATTCCAAGCATTTTGTACTTCTCTAGCTGCGCGAGTTGGTACGGGTAATATGGCAGGTGTTGCCGTTGCACTTTATTTAGGCGGTGCCGGTGCAATTTTCTGGATGTGGCTTATTGCTTTAATAGGTATGGCGACAAGTTTTGCCGAGAGTACCCTTGCTCAAGCATATAAAACCGTCGATGAAGATGGCAACTTTCGTGGTGGCCCTGCTTATTATATGGAATATGGTTTGGGCAAACGTTGGATGGGTGTGATCTTTTCTCTTTGCCTTATTCTTGCTTTTGGATTGGTATTTAATGCTGTTCAATCAAACTCTATTGCTGCTGCATTTGATGTAGCGTTTGGTATTCCAAACTATGTTGTAGGTATCGGCTTAGTATTAGGGTCAGGTATTATTATTTTTGGTGGCTTAAAAACTATTTCACGTTTTGCAGAAATGGTTGTGCCATTTATGGCGCTGGCTTATTTGTTAGTTGCACTTTATGTGTGTGCCATGAACTACGATTTATTACCGAACGTATTTATGCATGTTATTAATAGTGCCTTTGGTATCGAGCAAGCGGGTGCGGGTGCAATAGGTTATGGTGTAATGCAGGCCATGATCCAGGGTATTAAGCGTGGCTTATTCTCTAATGAAGCTGGTATGGGTAGCGCTGCAAATGCTGCTGCAACGGCAACACCTAACCCACCGCACCCAGCCTCACAAGGTTATGTACAAATGCTCGGCGTATTTGTAGATACAATTATTATATGTACTGCAACTGCAGCCCTTATTTTATTATCACAACAGCTTATACCTGATTCAGGTGTGACAGGCATTGCGTTAACACAAGCAGCCCTTGAAGAACACGTTGGTAGTTGGGGTGCAATATTTGTTGCGATTGCAATTTTGTTTTTTGCATTTACCTCTATTGTTGCTAATTATTCTTATGCCGAAACCAATTTATTGTTCTTAGAGCATAACCATGCATCGGGTATGTTGATCTTCCGATTACTGGTACTTGGTATGGTGATGTTTGGTGCACTTGGTGAATTGCCACTAGTATGGACCCTTGCCGATGTTTCGATGGGTTTAATGGCTATTGTTAACGTAATCGCTTTATTTATGTTATCGGGCGTCGTTATTTGGCTCGCGAAGGACTACAACACACAACGTAAGGCAGGTAAATTACCTACTTTTGATCCTTCGCAAAACAAAAAGCTAGATCAAACCATTCCTAAAGGCGCATGGCGTAAATAATCTAGTTAAGTAAATTCTTATTTAGGGAGCGTTTGTGCTCCCTTTTTTGTATTTGCTAACTTTTCAAAAACAGACAATATGAATGTAATTTGTTGCTCGTTAAGCTTTGACTCAAGCTCAGTAACAAGCTGATCTTTAATTTGCGCTTTTAATGCTTGTTTTTGTTCTGCGGTTAGTAATGGCTGCGATTGTTGCTGATAAGATTGCACAGCAGTAAGCATATCCATCACCACGTCATTATCGAAATCGGTTAGCGCTGCTTTGGCATTACTAATGGCTTGTTCTGATTTATCGAAGACAGTCGATACTTTATCGACAAGCACGCTCACCTCATGAATTTTCAGTACGTCGTTAATGTTCGACATAATAATCGCAACAGGAATGAGTACTAATGAGATCGCTAGACAAAGCCCAAATACGGCGCCTACCCAAAACTGATTTAAGCCACGTTTAAATTGCTCCATTATCTTTCCTTGATCCTATTTATTGATTAAAACTTGAAACGCGTTAGCTGTTTTAAAAAGACTAAGGAAACTATAAAGCTATTTTGGCAATAAAAAAATAATTTGATGAGATTATAAAAAGAAATATAAATGAAATAGAGAAGAGGTATTTTATGTAAATGGTGCCCGGGGCCGGACTTGAACCGGCACGCTGTTACCAGCGAGGGATTTTAAATCCCTTGTGTCTACCAATTCCACCACCCGGGCATCGGGTCGCTCGTAAGAGCATGTGGAGTATTAAATGGAGGCGGAACCCGGAGTCGAACCGAGGTAGACGGATTTGCAATCCGCTGCATGGCCACTCTGCCATTCCGCCTTATCGCTTCCAAATAATTGGAGCGGCACACGAGGCTCGAACTCGTGACCTCAACCTTGGCAAGGTTGCGCTCTACCAACTGAGCTAGTGCCGCAAATTTGTTTCTGTCAGTAATTTGTCCGTTGGAGCACAACCTTGGGGTTGCGATGATAACGTTCTGGCAACTGAGCTAGTGCCGCAAATTTGTTTCTGTCAGTATTTTGACCGTTGGTGCACAACCTTGGGGTTGCGATGATAACGTTCTGGCAACTGAGATAGTGCCGCAATTTTTCTTTATCAAAATGGTGCCCGGGGCCGGACTTGAACCGGCACGCTGTTACCAGCGAGGGATTTTAAATCCCTTGTGTCTACCAATTCCACCACCCGGGCATCGGGTTTGCTATTTAAAGCAAGTGGATAAAGCTAATATGGAGCGGCACACGAGGCTCGAACTCGTGACCTCAACCTTGGCAAGGTTGCGCTCTACCAACTGAGCTAGTGCCGCATCATATTAACTCTAATATCATTTTTATAACCACATTTGGTGCTGTAGTTAACCACAAATGGTGCCCGGGGCCGGACTTGAACCGGCACGCTGTTACCAGCGAGGGATTTTAAATCCCTTGTGTCTACCAATTCCACCACCCGGGCATCGGGTTGCTCATAGAGCGCGTGGAGTGTTGAATGGAGGCGGAACCCGGAGTCGAACCGAGGTAGACGGATTTGCAATCCGCTGCATGGCCACTCTGCCATTCCGCCAAAATAGATAATTGGAGCGGCACACGAGGCTCGAACTCGTGACCTCAACCTTGGCAAGGTTGCGCTCTACCAACTGAGCTAGTGCCGCTTTCTTTATCTTGGGGGCTATGCCCTCTCAACACGGACGCATTCTACAGAGATTATTAAACGCGTCAATATAAAAAATGCTAGTTTTGAACTGTTTGCTTATTTTTTATCTAAAACGGTGTGTAATTAAACGTTTAGGATCAATTTTTGGTCAATTCTGACCATGCCGCTATTAAATACTGCAACATAGAACTAAGCGTTAAGAATGTTGCGACGTACAAAAGGCCATAACTTAAGTAGATCATCCATGTATCAAACTGCCAGATCAAACCAATAATGGCTAGCATCTGTGCTGCAGTTTTAAACTTACCCATGTTTGATACAGCTACGTTGCCACGTTTACCCTGCTCTGCCATCCATTCGCGTAAAGCAGAGATAACAATTTCACGGCTAATAATAACTAATGCTGGAATAGTCATATACAAACTTTGGTAGTGGCTTGATAAAGCAACCAGTGCTGCACACACCATTACTTTGTCGGCAACCGGATCTAAGAACGCACCGAAAGGCGTTGACTGATTTAAACGACGCGCTAGATAGCCATCAAGGATATCTGTGATTGACGCAAGCCAGAAAACAAACGCAGCTGCGAAAAACGCCCATGAGAAAGGCAAATAAAATATCACCAAAAAAATGGGGATAAGAAAAAGTCTAAAGGTTGTGAGTGTGTTTGGAATATTCCACATAACTACTTGGAGATGTCTTTTTTTACTATATTCGCACGAAGGCTACGCCTTGTCATGCAAATGATTAAATATCTTTTCAGCCATTTCAGGGCTGATCCCAGGAACTTGTTTTAATTGGTCTATATTAGCAGCTTTTACCCCTTGCATGCCCCCTAAATATTTTAATAATGCTTGTCGGCGCTTTTGTCCTACGCCGGTAATTTCTTCTAACAATGATTGTGTGCGTTGTTTTTGTCGTTTATTACGATGCCCTGCAATGGCAAAACGGTGCGACTCATCACGAATATGCTGAATTAAATGCAGCGCTGGTGCATCAGAATCAAGTGGTATTGTTTTACGTCCGCCATCAATTAATAGCGTTTCTAAACCTGGTTTCCGACTAGTACCTTTTGCAACACCCACCAGCAATGGCATTTTATTATGCGGCCAGTTTTCAAAGTATTGCTCAGCACGAGATAATTGACCTTTACCACCATCGATGAAGATGACATCTGGAATTTTTTCTTCATCGACTACTTTGTTGTAGCGTTTATTAAGTGCAAATTCCATCGCAGCATAATCATCACCGCCGGTGATACCAGTCACATTAAATCGACGATATTCTTTATTATTAGGCCCTTGCGAATCAAACACCACACAACTTGCTACCGTGTTTTCACCCATTGTATGGCTGATATCAAAACATTCCATGCGATTAATATCATCTAGGCGTAATGTTTCTTTTAATTGTGCGTAACGTTTGTTGATTGAATCCTGCGTGCTTTGCTTAACACTAATGCTGTTAAGTGCATTTTTATTAGCAAGTTTTAAATACTGTGCCCGCTCACCGCGATTAGCAACTTTTAGACTCACTTTACGTTCAGAGATTGCCGTAAGCGCTTCGCTTAATGGCTCACTTTCTTCAATACTAAACGGTAATATAATTTCTTTAGCAATACGCCCTGTTGCACCGGGAGCTAGATAATATTGTCCTAAAAAAGAAGTTAGAATTTCTTCTTCACCTGAGTCTTTTGGCACTTTAGGGAAATAAGTTTTACTGCCTAGCACTTTGTGGTCGCGGATCATTAATAAGTGAACCGCATTTAAACCATTTAAATGCGCAAAACCCACTACATCCATTTCGGCATGGTTACCTGAAATAGATTGCTGCTCCTGCATTTTTCGAAGCAACATGATTTGGTCACGCACTTTGGCCGCAAGCTCAAATTTAAGTTCTTTACTTGCTTGCTCCATTTTAGTAACTAAATCGGCAATGACTTCATGAGATTTGCCCAACAAAAACTTGCGAACAAAATCAACTTCTTGTTGATATTCTTCATCGGAGATTTTATTCACACACGGCGCTGAGCAGCGTTTTAACTGATATTGTAAACATGGACGGCTTCTAGCTCGGTAATACGCATCTTCACATTGGCGAACCGGAAAGATTTTTTGCATTAAACGCAAACTTTCAGATACCGCTCCCGCACTTGGGAATGGGCCAAAATATTCGCCTTTAATTTTTCGGCTACCACGATGAAAAGCAAGTCGCGGGTGCTTATGATCAGTTAAAAGAATATACGGATATGACTTATCATCTCGCAGCAAAATATTGTAACGAGGCTGATATTTTTTAATTAGGTTGTTTTCGAGTAATAAGGCTTCGGTTTCAGTGTTGGTCAGGGTGACTTCAATACCGCAAATATTACTTACTAATACACGCGTTTTGCTATCAGTCACATTGCTACGGAAGTAACTACTTACGCGCTTTTTTAGATTTTTAGCCTTACCAACATAGATAACTTGCCCTTCACTATCAAGCATTCGGTAGACACCGGGCTCACTTGATAGTGTTTTTAGAAAACGGGCTGGTTCGAAATCTGACATTGAGCAAATTAATGCGAGCTATCAATGTCGATCATTTTATGACGAATTGCTAAATGGGTAAGTTCAACATCACCCCCTACATTTAGCTTTTCAAACATGCGATAGCGATAGCTATTCACTGTTTTTGAACTTAGGTTCAAGCGATCCGCAATATCTTGCGCTTTCTCACCTTTAGTGATCATCAGCATGATTTGCAGCTCACGCTCAGACAAACTCTGGAATGGGTTTTCATCTGTGCGACCGCTTACCTGAGCAAGGGCAATTTGTTGTGCAATTTCAGGCGCAATATAACGTTGCCCTGCATTAACCGCACGAATGGCATTAACCATTTCATCAGAGCCGGCACCTTTTGTCAGATAACCATGAGCACCGATTTGCATTACTTTGCTTGGGAATGGATCTTCACAATGCACAGTAAGCACAATAATTTTTACATCAGGGCAATAACGACAGATTTTCTTTGTCGCTTCTAAACCGCCAATACCTGGCATATTCATGTCCATCAACACGATATCAGGTGAATGTTGACGGCAAAATTGCACCGCTTCTTCACCGGTTTTAGCTTCACCCACCACTTTAAAACCACGAACATCATCAAGTATACGTCTGATCCCTGTCCGTACAAGTTCATGGTCATCAACTAAAAGTACATTAATCAATGGAACATCCTCAAATAACCCAAATAGCTGCTTTCGCACAATTTAATGTGCCACATTAGCACAGAAAAAGTGAAACGATAAATCAAAATATCGTTTCACTAATTAATTTTAAGTTGATGCTTTCTCGCTGAAACGATCAACCCACAGGGCAATGATACCATCACCTGTTACATTACAGGCAGTACCAAAGCTATCTTGTGCTAAATAAAGTGCAATCATTAATGCAACTGCACCTTCATTAAAACCAAGCATACTTGTTAAAAGACCCAATGCCGACATAACTGCCCCACCTGGTGCGCCAGGGGCAGCAATCATTACAACACCTAGCATCATAATAAATGGCAACATACCAAATAACGATGGTACATCCATATTCGGTGATAAGAACATGACAGCCATTGCACATGTCACAATCGTAATTGTTGAGCCCGATAAATGGATCGTTGCGCATAAAGGCACTGTAAAGTTAGCAACATCTTCTTTTACGTTATTTGCTTTGCTTGAGCGAAGTGAAACTGGAATTGTTGCTGCACTCGACATTGTACCTAAAGCAGTAAAATAAGCGGGTAGCATATTTTTTACAAGCTCTAAAGGATTACGCTTTAGTAAAAGGCCTGTAGATACATATAAAACAGTCAGCCATAGCCAATGCATAATTAATGCAGCTAGCAAAACAATACCAAATGTTTGCAGCGTATCAACCACGGTGCCAGCAACTGTCATTTCCGCGAAAACACCTGCAATGTAAAAAGGTAACGCAGGAATAATTACTTTTGCTAGTAAGCCATCAATCACATCACGGCCCTGATCAGATACTTTCTTTAACGTATCAAGCTGTAACTGGCTCATACCAATACCAAAGATGAATGCCGCAGCAAGTGCTGTCATTACACTCATTAGAGGTGGAATTTCTAAATCAATAAAGCTGCCCACTTCGGTAGCAACTTCTGCTTCAAACGTTAAACCGCCATCAAACAATGGGATCATAGCGCTGACAAGTAAAAACGCTAAGGTTCCAGCAATAACGGTTGAACCATATGCAAAGCCGACTGTTTTTCCTAACAAGTGGCCTGACCCTTTTGGTAAACCAGCAATACCTGATGCGATAAAAAATAAAATAATTAACGGGATGGTAAAGGTGATCAACTGACCTATTATTTCTTTTACTGTGTAAAGGAGTTCAACACCTGTTAGTGGCACATATAAGCCCACTAAAATACCGGCAACAATACCAGCAATTAATTTTAGAATTAAATTCATAACGATCACTTCAATTTTTAGGTGGTAATCTTTTACCACGTTTTAGTTTACTTTTGTTATAAAACAGCCAAATTAACGTTTAACTGCGCAAATTACCACCACAGCTTGTTAGAATCTAATTTAAACGTAAATATATGCGCCCTGTCGCGTTGCATTTGTTAACAAAGTTGCAAATTAATAACATGCTCGCAGTTTTGAATACCTGTATAGTGCTTATGTATAAATCAATGTTAAGTGCCGCTCTATTGAGCGTGCCTTTTACCAGCTTGGCCACCAGCCAACCTGTCACCCTTCCTTTTATTGCAGAGCAGGCAACAATCGACGGCCAGCTCAATGAGCCAAGTTGGCAACGTGCCAAAAAAATTACCATAGACAACGTTACTTGGCCTTACGAAAACAGTAAAAGCCCAGTCACCACCCACGCTTATGTGTATGAAGATGGCGAAACACTTTTTATTGGCTTTGAAGCGAATGATCCAAACCCAGAGCTTATTCGTGCTTTTTACCGTGACCGTGACGCAGCCTGGGATGATGACCTAGTCGGGCTAAAAATTGATTCATACAATAATTCTCAATTAGCCTATCAATTTTTTATTAACCCACTTGGCGTACAACAAGATTCAATAGAAAACGAACTGACTAAACATGAAAGCTCATCATGGGACGGTATTTGGGATAGCGTCGGTGTTATTCATGATAAAGGCTACACAGTTGAAGTTGCCATTCCATTACGCGTATTGAATTTTGACGACAGCGTAGCAAGTAAAACTATGGCGATGGAATTTTTACGCTTTTTACCGCGCAGTGAACGGTTACGTATCTCTAATATGCAAATTGACCACGGTAACAATTGTTGGATTTGCCAAATGCCAAGTTACCAAGGTTTTGAGCAAGCAAAGCAAGGCAATAACGTGGCGATTATTCCATCTGTGGTGCTTGGCAAAAATGAGACACGTGATATTGATGGCGCACAAGTGGCTGATTGGGAGACAGAAAACAATACTGAAGCCAGTCTCGATGTTAAATGGGGGATCACCCCAGATATCACCTTAAATGCGACGATTAATCCTGATTTTTCTCAGGTTGAAGCGGATGTAGCACAATTGAGTGTGAACAATAATTTCAGTTTATTCTTCCCAGAAAAGCGTGCCTTCTTTTTAGATAACGCTGACTACTTTGCCTCAACACTTAACCTTATTCATACCCGTAATATTGCCCAGCCAGATTATGGAACCAAGATCACCGGCAGCAAAAATGGCCATACATTTGCCGGCTTCGTCGCCAATGATACCCAAACCAATGTGTTGATCCCGGGTAATTTAGGCTCATCGCTTGTCGCCCTTGACGAGAAAAGTGACAACGGTGCCCTGCGTTATCGATACGATTTTGAATCAGGATTATCACTCGGTTCAACTGCAACACACAGACAAAGTGATGATTATAAAAACACGGTTTACAGTATTGATAGTAAATACAAACCAACAGTGAACGATGTTTTCTTAGTACAAGTATTAAAGTCACAAACGCAATACAGCCAAGATTTTATCGATGAGTTATGTGATGGTGATAACTGCTCACAACCAGAGCAAGTAATCTGTGAATTAAATAGTGACTGCGACTATAACGAAGGCGTACTTCGTGTTTTAAGTAGAGAACAGCAATCAGGTACTGGCTACTACCTAAAGTATCAACACGACGAGAAGTACTGGCGTGCCTTCGCTGATTATAATTATCGTGATGCTGATTTAAGAGCTGACTTAGGTTTTATCTCGCAAGTTGATTTTAAAAAGTTTACGACTGGTGGCGAATACCGCTGGTATGGCGATAAAGGCAATTGGTGGAATCGCGCTAACCTTTACGCCGATTGGGATATTACCCACAACGAAAATAACGAACTTCTTGAAAAAGAAGCACAAACTAGCTTTTCAGTCAGCGGCCCGTTACAGAGCTTTTTTGAGATTTCTGTTGAACACCGTAACCGCACAGGCCTTCGCCACGATAAATCACGTTTAGATATCGACGGCAACACAGACTTGTTTAGCGAAAATGGCGTTGGCTTTTACAGTGACTTTAAACCAAAAGCTGGGGTATTTGCTTCTCTATATATGTATACAGGTAATGCCGTTGATTTAGCGAATAACCGCGTTGGTGATAAGTTCCATATACGCCCTGTGCTGAATATGAACCTTGGTAAGCATTTTGAAGTGCGTTTACGTCATACTTATGAGCAGCTTGAAGCCGATGGCAGTGAAGTATTTACCGCCAACTTAAGTGATGTACGTTTTACTTACCAATTCAACGTGAATAGCTTTTTACGCCTTGCAGTCATTTATACCGATTTAGAACGCAACCAGGCTAATTACATTGATAATGTAGATAGCCAATATAAAAACCTAGCCACTCAGCTGTTGTATTCTTACAAGCTGAACCCGCAAACGGTATTCTTTGCTGGTTACTCAGATAATGGCTATCAAGATGATGAGCTATCATCAATTACTAAAGAGCAGCGTACGTTATTTGCTAAATTTAGCTACGCTTGGTTACTTTAAGACCCTATTAGCGCACCTTTTGGTGCGCGCCCTTCTTTTCCCACCTTATTACTAAATGCTATAAGCCTATTCGCTATATGTTATAGCCAAACTTTACTTTCGTTTTTATTTCACCACAGTAAAGTGTGACTATTACAGATCACTAGCCTTAGCTAGTTGATCAACGATTGAATAAATTGCTTCCAAGGAACACTATGTCTAACATTTTTGAAGATAATTCATTAACGATTGGTAATACACCAATTGTAAAGCTTAACCGCGTAACCTCAGGTAATGTTTTTGCTAAAGTTGAATCACGTAACCCAAGCTTCAGTGTTAAATGCCGTATTGGCGCTTCAATGATCTGGGAAGCAGAAAATTCAGGTGTATTAACCAAAGAAAAAGAGTTAATCGAGCCGACTTCAGGTAACACAGGTATCGCACTTGCGTTCGTAGCAGCTTCTCGTGGCTATAAGCTAACCCTTACTATGCCTAACACAATGAGCTTAGAGCGTCGTAAATTATTAAAAGCCTTAGGTGCTAACCTAGTATTGACTGATGGCGCTAAGGG
Organism: Pseudoalteromonas sp. CH_XMU1449-3; assembly: GCF_037027245.1. NCBI lineage: Bacteria > Pseudomonadati > Pseudomonadota > Gammaproteobacteria > Alteromonadales > Pseudoalteromonadaceae > Pseudoalteromonas > Pseudoalteromonas sp. CH_XMU1449-3. Next base: position 2,742 of record NZ_JAYMDY010000036.1, on the reverse strand, counting down.
TATGAATGGCGCGATTGAAAAAGCAAAAGAAATTCAAGCCAGTGAGCCTGAAAAATACATCCTTTTACAACAGTTCGAAAACCCAGCTAACCCGAAAATTCACTTTGAAACAACGGGACCTGAAATCTATGAAGCAATGGACGGTAAAATCGACATCTTCGTAGCGGGTGTTGGTACTGGTGGTACTATTACGGGTGTTAGCCGTTACCTTAAACTAGAAAAAGGTTTAAATGTTCAATCGGTTGCTGTTGAACCAACTAACTCTCCAGTTATTAGCCAAACATTAGCTGGTGAAGAAGTTAAACCGGGCCCTCATAAAATCCAAGGTATCGGTGCAGGCTTCATTCCTGGCAACCTTGATTTAGAAGTTGTAGACGCTGCAGAGCAAGTATCAAATGAAGATGCGATTGCTATGGCTCATGAACTGATGAAAAACGAAGGTATTTTAGTGGGTATTTCTTCTGGTGCAGCAGTAGTTGCGGCAAAACGCCTTGCTGAAAAACCAGAGAACGCAGACAAGAACATTGTGGTAATTTTACCAAGTGCGACTGAGCGTTACTTATCTAGCCCATTATTTGCTGAAGAGTTCAGCGATAAAGAGCTAGTTCAGTAACCACTAAGAATCACTTAGTTGTTAAAAAAGGATGCAGACATGCGTCCTTTTTTATTACCTAAAATAAATAAAACCAATAATTTTACCGAGTTAACTTTACATCATGCTCATTTAGTCACACACTTAATTTTAAGTTCACTCGAAAAACTACAACAATGAAAAATATACTTTTAACTTTTATCCTTCTAAGTAGCAGCATTCTTTTCGGTTGCGGTTCTGAAGACGCACCAAAGGGCGAAAAAAACACCCCAGGTAATGTAGCGACTCTCTATTTTGATGCTTTATACAACCAAAACGATTTAAATCTTGCGATGGAATATGCCACGCCTAAAATGGCGCGAATTATGAAATCTTATGGCACCGCTGGGCAGTTCGCTCGTAACCTGGTTAATATGCAATACGATGAAGTGGTGATTGAAGTCGATATGACTAACATGAGTCTACGCGAACAATATGGCGATAAAGCTAACATCAATTTGATTTTTACGGGTTATTTTAATGGTAAGAAAATTGATGATATGCGCAGTGTGAAAATGATGCGTAAAAAAGGCAAGTGGTACATTGAAAAAATTAATGCCGATCCATTTGCGCGATAATTAATTACGAAAACTAAAAAAGGGCCTAAAGGGCCCTTTTTTTTGAAAGAGTATTACTGCAGAACAGTATGGATATTACTCTTCGTCAAACTCTTGATGTTGACGCTGTGCAGGACGCGCTAAGATTTCAACGTAAAACGATGTAAGCTGTTTTGCTTCGATATCGCTAATACATTTATTAATCTCTGCCACGTGAACGACATTGGCCTCATCCGCTGATTCACCAAACTTACAGTCAAACGCCCAATAGTCGGCGCCTGCTGGGAGTGTTTTATTACGCTCACGTTTTAAGTATTTTTTTACTTCGTGCTTGGCTGCATCAACCATACGAGGATATTTAATTTTCTCGTGGTTTAGCGTGAATGTTTTCTTCATTATAGTCCTAGTAACTTGGTTCAATGACAATGGCATTAAGCCATAGACTGCTATTATAACAAGCACATCTTAATTTAGCTGTACTTTTTGCAGTTTTACTTAAATATAAGTCTATTATTAGCTTATTCTTAGTGTATTCGAAGTCTATGACATTTCGATTAAGCCACTTATACCTAAGCTGTAGCTAAATGAAGAGGTTGATGTATCGCCTCGTCAGTAAGGCTATCATAAAATGCAGCTGCATCGATTTGTGGGCGCTCAACGGGTTTATTTTTTTCATAAAAGCGTTTTCTAACTGCAGGCTCACAGTTATCAATCACTTCTAGCGGCACATGTTGCTTATCATCACGAACATTCAGTGGCTCTGGGTTTAAACAATGACGTAATCTGATGTCTGATAAACCACCTTGCAATAGTCTAAGTGCATTTTCTTGCCCAATCAGCATATCAAACTGTTCGGGAGCTAATGGTTGTGTGGGGCCTGCACCTAACTCGGTGCGCAAAGCAGATTCAGATACTTCAGGATTGCTTAATTCAGTTCTTGGCAGGTGAAACTGGCTAAAATCGAGCGCATCATGAGAAAGCATTGCTAGTAATAAAGCAAATTCTCCAGAGCGGTGCTCGTGAACACTTTTATTTAGACGATTATCGAGTTGGCTCTCTGTGAGCAACAAACCATCAATTTGCATAGTCTTTAGCCAAATAGTTTCTTGATTAACCAGTTATCGGCATTTATGCATTTTTCTTTAGTTTTTTTCTTTACTTAAATAATAAGTTTGCTATTATCAGCGCCGTTGCATTGGAGGGGTTCCCGAGCGGCCAAAGGGATCAGACTGTAAATCTGACGGCTCAGCCTTCGCTGGTTCGAATCCAGCTCCCTCCACCACTTTCCTTCTTAGAAAAGTGGGGCCAGATGCAATAGTAAAAATTTGTGTGGAGGGGTTCCCGAGCGGCCAAAGGGATCAGACTGTAAATCTGACGGCTCAGCCTTCGCTGGTTCGAATCCAGCTCCCTCCACCACTCTTTACTCTTTCTAGCTTTACTCTTTCTAGCTTTACTCTTTCTAGCTTTACTCTTTCTAGCTTTACTCTTTCTAGCTTTACTCTTTCTAGCTTTACTCTTTCTAGCTTTACTCTTTCTAGCTTTACTCTTTCTAGC
>NZ_JAYMDY010000030.1:0-25545 GCF_037027245.1 Pseudoalteromonas sp. CH_XMU1449-3 | reverse complement strand
TGAAATGACAACACAAACGTATTTTTATATTGAAAAATACTACAACTCAGTAAGAAGGCATGGCACCCTTGGGTATAAAAGTCCCATGCAATACGAACAAGTTAATTAAACCCCGTGTCTACTTTATCGGGGTCAGATCACATCTCTTGTTGCCAATACCATACGCCTTAAGCCTTGAAGCTCTGGGTGAGAGACTATGCACTCAACAAGCCACTTACTCAAACCTTTGCCTCGATGGCTCTCTACTATGAATACATCAGCAAGATAGGCAAATGTTGCTTTGTCTGTTATGAGGCGGGCAAAACCTATTTGATAATCATGGCTATCATAGACACCAAAACTAAATAAGTTTGAAATGGCTGTTTCTAGCGTCTGCCTTGGTATTCCGGACGCCCAATAGCTTTTTGAAATAAAACCGTAAATTACTTCAAAATCGAGGTCAGTTTTATCTGTGCTGATTTTATATCCTTGCACCAGTATTCCTTTATGATGTTAACACCTGTTATTTAAGAGGATCAGTTTTAACAAAGTTACTAACCGATTGCTACATATATAATTAAAACGCTTTTTTAACAGGATATAGCCTACTGACACAAACACTACCACAACGTAAAACCATGACATTGTTATTAAATTTAACAATAATAGATTTGCAGGTTGTTCATAAGGGGCTTTAATACGCCCCTCTTTTTAATGAATTTTTACAAACGCTTTATGAGTTGATCTACTTTTGCCACAACAGGCCATGCTGAAGATTGAAAATTCCCCAAAACAACTAGAATATAGCCTTTTTCTTGATACATATTTAACCTTGCTGTCATGCCTAAATGGGACCCATTATGACCAACAGTTGTATTCCCTGCTGAACTTCTCACTGAGAAACCATATCCCCAGTTTGGTGCATTTAGCTCAGGTTTTGCTGATAAGGCTTTATTAGAGAGTTCACGACTTACTAGTTGAGCATTTTGCATTGCCATGGCGAATTTGTGTAAATCGCCTACAGTTGAATAACCTCCGCCTGCAGGCCCCCCTTTTACCGATTGAAACATCAAATTTTCAGTTACTTGACCAGTTTCGACAGAAAACCAATAATTACGGGCAGTATTTTTGACAGGCACATCTAAGTCATAACTTCCGCTTTGTTGCATGTTAGCTTTTTTATATACATTTTCATTTATGTAATCATAGTAATTTTCACCAGTTACATTCTCAATCACCTGACCAAGTAGAACCATACCCGTATTGCTGTAACGCCATTCAGTTCCGGGTTCAAATGTAGCATCAATTGAACTGAATAAATGTTGGATATCTTTAAGAGAGCGCACCTTATTTTGTATCTCGTCATAGCCAGAAATATTACCAATTCCTGATGTATGGCTTAATAAGTGTCGAATCTTAATTTTGCTAAAATCACCTTTCCCTAAAATGCTTTTATCAATAAATTTAGTGAGCGGATCATCAAGCGATACTTTGCCAGCTTCTATTAGCTGTAAGATAGCGACGCTAGTAAACATTTTGTTCATTGAGCCAATTTGAAACTTCGTTTCTAAGTTATTTTTCACATCATAGCGACGTGAAGCAAAGCCATATGCAGCGCTGAACAAAATGTCATTATTTTTAGCAAGTAATACCGTGCCAGAGAAACTACCTCTTTGCGCCAGTTTATCAGTATAGATTTTGATCTCTTCAATAAATTGTGACTCAGTTAAAGAGCCTTTTGAACCTTGGTTTTGTGGAGTTTCTTCAATAGACCACCCTGTTATTGCTTGTAATTGGTCATCATTAAAAAATAACACTACTTGATGCTGCATATCTGTATTCTTTGAATAAACTTTACTGATATGACGGATGCGATTAGTTGACGTATCAAGTTCTGTAGAAATAACACTCAACTCTCCATGAAAAAGCGCAACATTCATCGAATACCCAACATAACGGTCTTTACCTTTACCCTCCCAGCGTGCAAGAGAATTTGGCGAGAAGTTCTTTACTACAAATTTTTCGATCTCATCTAAATCTTTAGTGTTTAAAACCGTAATAAATTGACTTGCCAATTTGTTATAGTCTAACTCTTTCATTGCATGTGCTTTATGGCTAATAAAACACATAAAAAATATGAGCATTAGTAAATATCGCTTCACTTTACATTCCTTTTATTGTTTATTGAATAATATGGCGCTTGGCCTTTCGATACTTTTACTTTTGCGAATAACAAAAAGCGATGAAGTAGTGATTAAGAAAAGCTTAAGAAAAAATTAAGCTGAAAATAACTAATAATAACAAATGGATAACTATCAACTTGAGTGAAAGTAAATTATCAAAACAATTTTTTCTTAATGACTCTTTAGTTAATTTTGAGACTGGCGAAATTCAAACAGATGGTAAAGTTGTTGTTGTAGAGCCTAAGGTGATGGCACTTCTTGAAGTATTTTCGCAAAAACCACATCAAGTGTTATCAGCCGAAATGCTTTTTGCTAATGTTTGGCCAAAAGCTATTTTTAGTCCTAATTCAGTTCGCAGAAATATTGCTTTGCTAAGACAAGCGTTATCCGATGAAGAAAAGCACATTATAAAAACACACCCAAAACGGGGCTATAGTCTCGAGGCTGAAATACGTTTTCCTGATGAAAAAATGAGCACCCCATTAACAAAAATACATCAGATAAAAAATACAAAACTAGCACTCTTAATTATCCCTGCTTTGTTTATCATTATCTTCCTTTTCAATTTCCTTAACGAAGATAAACAGATTTCTTTAGAAGATCTTAAGCCTATTACTGCAAGCAATGAAAAAGAGCGTTACTTACAAGTTAGTCCTGATGGGCGTTTTATGGCTTACATACAAAATACCAATCGTCCTAATAAGCGAAGGCTTTTAATCAAAGATTTACAATTAAATTCATATAAAGAATTAAGTACAGACTTAAAAGCGTTTACCTACCTTGCATGGGATACAGATACAAATACGCTTGTATATTCGTTTCAAGATGAAGGGAGTATTTCATTCAATCGACTGCAACTAGATACAGAAGCGAACGTGATCAGCGAAGAAAAACTCTTTTCTCGTACAGATATAACCTGGAACAGCTTGTTTTTTATAGATGAACAAGAAAACCTTTTCTATTTAGCAAATCAAAACAGTTCCGAACACAGCCGTAATGTAAGCCTATATCGACATAACTTAATTACTGGCCATTCTTACGAAATTCTTCAACCAAGTGATGATTTCAAGCCCTACAAGCTCGCTTTATCACCTAACCAGAAACAATTAGCGATAATTGGCTTCAATGAAGATGCAATCTCGGAGGTAAAACTATTAAATTTATCGAGTTTTAACCTTGAATCAGTCGGTGAAATTGATCATAACTGGCACTTTATGACTTGGTTTAACGATGGTGACTCTTTGTTATTGAGTAATGGCAGTGAGTTAAAACAACTTGAATTAAACGGCCAATTAACGACTCTTAATTTTAAAAGCTATAACTTTTTGATTTATCCACAAATCGTTAAGGACAAATTGTATTTTATTGAGGCTAAGTCTGATCAAGATATTTTGATTAGCGCTTTAGATTCACTCTCTACTCCAATAAAAATCGTAAACTCTAATACCATTGATAAAGAAGCTGCACTTTCACCTGATGAAAAACTCATCGCCTACATGTCAATGAAAAATGGACTTCCACAACTTTTTATTAAACATATTGAGACTGAGGAAGAACAATTATTGTTCGTTAACACTGAGCAAGAATATGCTTTATCAAAACCAATATGGGACCACTCTGGAACACGTATCGCAAGCAGTATAAATAACAAACCATTTCTTATTGAGCTAGAGGAAGACCAGTTCGCAATCGAATGGTTAAATGGAATCATTGGGTATCCAATCGGGTGGTATAAACAGTCAGATGCTATTTTGTTTGTTGATAAGAACACTCACAATGATGAAATAGTTAAATTTGATTTAGTTACTGACGAAATAGTGTCATTAAAAACGAAATTGAAAGATAAAGATATTTTTTTAAATCATAACGACGAATTACTGAGTTTTTCAAGTGGCCAAGTAATGACTGCTTCTGGTACCAATCTATTTGATAATACGCATTTTATTTCAAGCATTTACCCAATTAAAAATGGCTTCTATCTTCAATACAAAGAAAACGACTCTAGGACAATGAATTTTTACGATTATGAACTTGGTGTTCAAAATTTAAGTATTGATTTTAAAAAGTTTTGTGCGGATTTATGTAGTCAAATAACTGCTATAAGCGGTAACACTATCTTACTCAAAGAACAAACTGATACAGCAGATATTTTAGTTTTGAATATTACTTTAAATAAATAGCTTCAATCGTAACTAGCTGATCTAGAGTAAGTGTTTTCAACCAAACTGATAACATCAATACAAAAATAGCATTCACAAAACAAAGCTTATTGTGTTTGATAGTAATTTTCAGACACTCTCCTCTCTAATTTTCCCTACTAAATCGCTGAGAATTGAGTAATTACTCTATAGATTAAATTTCTTCATCTATCAGTTTTAATTTAATCGTTTGTTTAGCTTATAGGAATATTTTAAAGTTCACTCGTTGGCAAGAAACACCAACTTTTTCAGAGGAAAACTATCATGTTAAAAACACTTGTAAAAACTATTGCACTTAGCTCTTTATTAACTTGCTCAGCGATGGCAGTAGCCGATCAAGCTGATTACAAACTGATGGTTATTGAGCAAGCTCAATCTAACGACAATGCAACTAGCCAATACGAAACTGCCTTCAACCGCTGTGCATTAAGCGTTAAAGAAAAGAATTTTTCAGAAGCGGAAAGCCTGTGTACACAAGCAATTTCTCTTCTAAGCACAAGTAAAGTACCAGGTTACAAACGCCGTGAATTAACATCGTTTGCACTTAGTAACCGTGGTGTTGCACGCATCATGTCTGAAAACGATACTGCTGCTCTTTCTGACTTTTATGAAGCAGTGCAAATTTCTAGAAACGAACTTGTTAACCACAACTTAAGCCGCGCAAAACAAAACCTAGCGCTGTAAAAGTTACCCCAACCAAATTGTTGTCGAAAGCCCGGTTCTTGTGTGTTCTGACCGGGCTTTTTTTCGTCTAAAATATCTGCGTTATAGAATACTTTTCTTCACCTTATGGGTGCGATTATATCGTTTGTCAGTTTTATATCCTGTTTTCTAACTTTATAGAGTAAGCACAACGCTTACGCAAACAAGGAGAAAACAATGTTTAAATTAAATCTTAAACCCTGCGTTTGGTTAATATTATTTGTTTGTTCAAATTTTGTATTCGCCAACAACAACGACTTTAAACTCATGGTTGTTGACGATAACGCAAGCTCAAAAGCAATTATGCAAGGCAACTTTGCTAATTCTTTAGAGACAATGAACGAAGCTAACAACTATATCGTGCCGTTTAACCGCTGTGTTGCGGGTGTGAAACTAAAACAGTTTGATAAAGCTGAACAAGATTGCTCGCAAGCAATCGCGATGCTAAAAGAGGTTAATGCTCCACATTATAAACGTAATGAGCTGACGTCTTATGCATTAAGTAATAGAGGCATTGCTCGACTAATGGCAAAAAATGATACAGCGGCCATTGCTGACTTTTATGAGGCTGTGCAGCTTAATAATAATGAGCTTGTGTCGTTTAACTTAAATCTTGCGAAACAGGAATTAAAATTGTGGTAATAAGTCATCAGGCTAAAAGAAAACCAGCCATGTCGGCTGGTTTTCTTACATCAGTTACCTTTTAAGATTTATCTCTTGGCACAAAATCAAGCACTGTTGCATTAATGCAGTACCTGTCTTTACCTCTTGGCCCTTCACCAGGGAACAAATGACCTAAATGAATACCCGAGCTTTTTGATTTAAGCTCAATACGTTGCATGCCATAGCTGTTGTCTTCATGCATAGTTACACTGTCTTTTACAGGATGAGTAAATGAAAGCCAGCCAGTGCCTGAATTAAATCTATCTCGGGTATCAAAAAGCGGCGCTCCACTTAGCTTATCAATAAAAATACCGTCTGGTGTATTTTTAAAGATATCGTATTGCTTACAAAATGGGCTGTCTGTTCTGGCATGAAACGCCACTCTAAAGGCTTCACTGTCACCTAGTTTAAATGCCCCTAAGGCTTTGTAAAACTCACCTTTGCTAACATAGCCTTGGCGACCAAAAACCTCTTCGCCATTTTCTATAAATAATAACGTGGGTGTTGCCCAAGTCGGCGTTTTAATCGTTAAGCCATCAAGTTGATCAGCATGACGGAATGTCATAGGTATCGAGCCCATGTACTCATTAGCGACCTCTTTTTTAAACTTTTCACAGTATGGGCAATAACCTTTAGCATCTATCACTACAATTTGCTTACCGGTCAATAAGGCTGTGTTATCAACCTGCTGTTTTTCGACTGGTGTGAATACAACGCCCGTTGAATGATCAGGGCAATAGCCATTAGGGTTTTTCTTTAAATAATCTTGGTGATAATCCTCAGCGGCATAAAATGCATCAAGGGGTTTTATCACAGTCACAATCTTGCCGTAGCCTGCTGCGGTTAATTTGCTTTGGTATTCATCTTTAAGTTTATTGGCAATCTCGAGTTGCTCATTATTACTTACCAAAATTGTTGAGCGGTATTGAGTACCAATATCATTACCTTGACGATTTAGCTGAGTTGGATCATGATTTTCAAAATAATGCTTTAAAAGCGATTGAGTTGTTAACTCGTTACTGTTGTATGTCACTTTAACAACTTCTGCATAATTGTTTTTATCAAAGCGTCGAGAGCTACGTGTTATGTTCTTGTAAGTCGCTTTAAACCCATGCCCATCAGCATAGCCAGATACCGCATCCAATACACCATCAAGTGCTTCGTATCGTTTTTCTGCTCCCCAAAAGCAACCCGAACCAAGCACAATGGTTTCAATATGCCCTGTCGCGTTATCTGGCATTGTTTCAGCTTTAATTGGGCTGGTGGTAAAAATGGCACTGCAAGTGAATAGTGTCAGTAACATCGACTTAATTGTCATACTAATTTCCTCTTAAAAGCCTGTATTTAAGACAGACCGAGCATAGGTATTAATAATTTCAACTTAAACGCATGCAAACAGCGATTCACCGCTAACAATTTAACTCTTAACCTTATTTACGGTAAAACACAGCTTTTTAACATTGGGATATTAAAAAATGAAAATTGCACACAGCTTATCTGCTATTGCATTAGGATTAACACTTGCTACGCAAGTGAATGCCGCAGAGTTCACTTTTGCAAAATCAATTAAACCGAACGACAACACCCTAGTTTTATTTTTAGATACAGATAGCCAAGTTGCTAACTTTAATTATTTAAAACCAGAAACCCAAACTCACCTAAATAAAGTCATTGAATTTAGTGACTTTAAAGCAGGCTATGGCAAAACGTTAGAAGTTATCGCACCAAACGGTAGCGACCATCAACGCATCTTACTTGTTGGCTTAGGAGACCAGCCAAAACTAGATGCAGCAAAAATGGCAAAACTAGGTGGTAACGTTCACGCTAAATTGCAGTCGGCTAAACAGGCAAATGTTAGCCTTGATTTTTCAGAGCTAAAAGACAGCGCAATCAATGCTAAATATGCAGCAGAATTTGCACATGGCGCAAATTTACGTGACCACCGTTTTGAGCAATACAAAAAAGAACAAGACAGCCATGTTGTTAACTACACATTAGATGTTGAGAATTTAGACCAAGCGGTCAAAACGCATAAACTACTACAAAGCATTGAACAAGGTGTATTTTTAGCACGTGACTTAACGTCTGAAGTTGCAACAGAAATGACGCCGGTTGATTTTGCTAAAGCGGCAAAAGAGCTTAAAAAGTTAGGTGTTAAAATTACTGTTTTAGAGCCTAAACAACTGAAAAAGCTGGGCATGGGTGCACTTGAGGCGGTTGGCCGTGGTAGTGAAGAAGGTGCACGTTTAGTGGTTGCTCATTATCAAGGTAATAAAAATACCCCTATTGCGTTAGTGGGTAAAGGTATTACCTTTGATTCTGGTGGTTACAGCCTTAAAACAGGTGCTTCAATCGCCCGCATGAAATCAGACATGGCAGGTGCAGCAGCAGTATTAGGTACTGTCAAAGCAATGGCACTGGCTAAGGCCGACACAAACGTTGTTGCTGTTATGGGCATGGCAGCTAATATGGTATCTCAATTTGCTGTCGCGCCAGGTGATGTCGTAAGAACAGCCGAAGGTTTAAGCGTTGAGATTGTAAATACAGATGCTGAAGGCCGTTTAGTATTAAGTGATGCAATGTGGTATGCCCGCGACAAGTACAAGCCAAGTATTATGGTTGATGTTGCTACCCTAACCGGGTCTAAAATTCGTGCTGTAGGTAATGACTATGCAGCTGTGTTCTCTGACGACGATACCCTTGTAGAGCAACTAACTGTTGCTGGTAAGCAAGTAAACGAAAACCTATGGCGTTTACCTCTAGGTTATGAAGATGCGTTAAAGTCAGACATTGCTGATCTTAAAAACATCGGTTCACATGGCCCAGGTGCTACTACAGCAGCGAGTTTCTTACAAAACTTTGCCGGTGACACACGTTGGGTTCACATTGATATTGCTGGTAACGCTCTAAACTCTAAAGCAAAAGATGAATTAGCTGAAGGCGGTACAGGCTATGGCGTACGTTTACTATCTAATTGGTTATTAAATAACGCACAGTAATTAGGCATTGCACTTTATCAAGTGGTTATAAGCTACTATAGCCACTTGATTGTCTTGAGTTTTTCTAATTAACACTAAAGACACATTTACATCATCAACAAACAGCCTATATGCTAATAAGCATTAAGGGATAATAATAAGATTGATACGCAATGACGACGACCAATGGTACACCTAAAATTATGGCGCTCACTACGCATAGCATCTTTTTTGATGCCTATGAAATAGCAAGCGACACACTGACTACGCAAAAGAAAATATGGGCATTAGCACAATATTGCCAAAGCAGTGATGACTTTGTTGATGTAGTCCCTGCCAATAATAATTTAACGCTTTATCTAAAAGAGCCCGCTCAACTTGCTGGTTGGCTGCCACGATTACTAGAACAATGGCACGAACTTAAAGCCACTGACTTTAACTCACGTCATCATAAACTTGCAGCTCGTTATGGTGGTGAATATGGGCCTGATATAGCGCATGTTGCTAAACATCATAATCTTTCTGTTGATGATGTTGCTCAAATGCACAGCAGTGCCAAATACCACGTGCTTTTTTTAGGCTTTAAGCCCGGTTTTGCTTATTTAGATGGTTTAAATCCACAACTTTACACACCTCGTCATGCTGAACCAAGGCTCTCTGTTCCAAAAGGTTCTGTTGCTATCGGCGGCGATCAAACCGGTATTTACCCTGAAAGCTCACCTGGTGGCTGGCAAATTATTGGTCATACAGATTTTCGTCTGTTTGATATCAATGCAGCCTCGCCTTGTGCTATTGAACCCGGTGATACTTTAGAGTTTGTTATTCAGGAGGTGTTAAAATGATCACTATCATCAAACCTGGCATGCAAATGTCTATACAAGATCAAGGCCGCACAGGCTCTCGGCATTTAGGCATTGGTCAATCAGGGTGCATAGACCCTTACGCTCAAGTTATTACAAACCGTTTAGTCGGCAACGACGATAACAACCCCGTTATTGAGATCACTTTGGGTCTGGCCGAGATTCAGTTCGATAACGATTACTACATTGCTCTGCACGGCACAGATATGAAAGCCACAGTAAATGGCAACCCTGTTGATCCTGGCTGGAGCTTTTACATAAAAAAAGGCGATGTATTAAAGTTTAATGCGGCGCGTCATGGTTTTAGAAGTTACCTTGCTATTGGCGGCGAGTGGCATTTACCTGAGCCCATTTTAGATTCTTATTCTACTGATATATTAGCGGGTTTTGGTGGCTTAACCGGTAAAGCACTACAGGCTGGCGATAGTTTTGATATAACGCCAAGGTACAATACCAAAGTTGGCTTAGGCGCGATGCTACCACCTAAAAGTACACAAATTCGTATTCATGCTGCACCACATGCAGCACTGTTACCAAAAGACACCATCGTTAACTTTATAAATCATTCTTGGCATGTATCGCCTAATAGTAACCGCATGGGCACAAGACTATTAAGTGATGAATGTGATATCAGCCATGATGTTTCATTACCCTCTATGGCTGTAGCTCCTGGCTGTATTCAGCTTCCGCCAAACGGTGAACCCATAGTGCTATTAAACGATGCGCAAACAACGGGTGGTTATCCATTGCTCGGCACTGTGATCGAAGCGGATCTTCGTCATTTTGCACAATTAAAGCCCGGCGATTTCCTTCACTTTAAGTTTGTTACACTCAACGAAGCCCACGAGGCACAAGAAAAGCTCACTGCGCACTTAAATCAACTTGCGATAGCGCTAAACTATATTAATAAATAGCGTTAATTTATTGATGTTTAAAAAGCGAGCAAAGAAAGTCTTTGCTCGCGTTGCCTTCATGGCTTGTCTATACATTTAAAAAGGTAAAAATCCTACACATTCCTTTGCACCAAAGCTGTGCAGAGAATTTAGTAACAAAAGCCTCTATTCCACACTCATTATGATCCAATTTGTACAAATCAAGCATTTAAACTGCTCACCCTTTAACCACTTACCCCATACTGGTGCAAAGAGGTAACTGCAGGTGCATATTTTATTCTCAATTAATTAAAAAACCTGTGTGACTTAGGTAATTATTTCTGTTAAAACAAACATTCGCAGTTATATAAATTCTGTTAACTGCGCACATATTTGGAATGAGGAGTCACTATGTGTTCAATTTTTGGGGTATTAGATATTAAATCTGATCCCGCTCAATTGCGTAGCCAAGCAATTGAGATGTCAAAACTATTAAGGCACCGCGGGCCAGATTGGTCTGGCGTGTATTCATCAGATAAAGCTATTTTAGTGCACGAGCGTCTAGCGATTGTTGGCGTATCGAGTGGTGCACAGCCTTTGTACAACCCTGAGCGAACAAATATTCTTGCTGTTAACGGTGAAATTTATAACCACAAAGAGCTAGCTGCTAGCTTAGAAACTGATTTTACTTTTCAAACTCAGTCTGACTGTGAAGTTATTTTGGCTTTATATAAACAAAAAGGCCCTGAGTTTTTAGATGATTTAAATGGTATTTTCGCCTTTTGTTTATACGACGAAGAACAAGATGCCTACTTAATTGGTCGTGACCATATCGGGATTATTCCGCTTTATACGGGTCATGATGAGCATGGTAACTTTTATGTTGCCTCAGAATTAAAAGCACTTTCGCCAATTTGTAAACATATTGAAGAGTTCCCTCCGGGTCATTTCTTGTGGAGCAAAGATGGTCAACTTCGTAAGTATTACAGCCGTGATTGGCAAAGCTATGACGCAGTTAAAGACAACGAAGCTAAATCAAGCGATGTTAAAGAAGGCCTAGAAGCAGCTGTTAAACGTCAATTAATGTGTGACGTTCCATATGGCGTTCTATTATCTGGCGGTTTAGATTCATCTGTTATCTCTGCTATCACACAGCGTTTTGCTGCAAAACGTATCGAAGATAATGACGAGTCTGATGCTTGGTGGCCAAAACTGCATTCATTCTCTGTGGGTCTTGAAGGTTCACCCGACTTAGCAGCTGCGCAAAAAGTAGCTGATATGATTGGTACGGTTCACCACCCTATTCACTTTACTATTCAAGAAGGTATTGATGCCCTACGTGAAGTGATTTATCACATCGAAACGTACGATGTAACAACTATTCGTGCCTCAACACCGATGTATTTAATGGCGCGCCAAATTAAAGCCATGGGTATTAAAATGGTGTTATCGGGCGAAGGTGCTGATGAGCTATTTGGTGGTTACCTTTATTTCCACAAAGCACCAAATGCGCAAGAGTTCCACGAAGAGCTTAACCGTAAAGTTTCTAAACTACATATGTTCGATTGCTTGCGTGCTAATAAATCAATGGCAGCATGGGGTGTTGAAGCGCGTGTGCCATTCTTAGATAAAGAATTTGTAGACGTAGCAATGCGTATCAACCCAGAAGCGAAGATGTGTAAAGACGGTAAAATCGAAAAACACATTATTCGTGAAGCGTTCGACGGCTACCTGCCAGACGAAGTACTTTGGCGTCAAAAAGAGCAGTTCTCTGATGGCGTAGGCTATAACTGGATTGATACTTTAAAAGAGTATGTGAACGAACAAGTTAGCGATCAAGACCTTGCTAATGCTAAATACAAATACCCGATCAATACGCCTGATTCTAAAGAAGCGTATTTCTATCGTAGTATTTTCGAAGAACACTTCCCTGGTGATGCCGCCGCGAAATGTGTTCCGCATGGCAAATCAGTTGCTTGTTCTACTCCTGAAGCGCTTGCTTGGGATGCATCATTCCAGAACAATGCTGACCCTTCAGGTCGTGCTGCTGGTGTTCATAACGACGCTTACAAAAAGTAGTAACTTTGTGCTGCAAGCCCTGTGTTTGCAGCACTTTCCTCTCAATTGAAATAATTTGCTTTGAAATAATACTGTCATCAAATTATTCCATTCCCGACCCAATTTGTTCACAATTCCAACAAAAAACGTAAAAAACTGCATTTATTCGGCTGTTTAGGGACAAAACCATTTACATTTTTTTTCGAACTCCTACACTAAAGACTAAACTTTGGTACAAATTTAATTAGTCTACAAACTATTTTTGGGTTTGATACGTAAAAATAAGATAGTCAAGCTTGTGCCAACCGGCCGTTTAGCTCTCTGCTAAATATAATCACAACAAGAGGTATTCATGAGCGAACATCATGACAAGTACAGTATCGACAATACCGACTACACCGTCGGACAGGACAATGTACAAAAATGGGGTTTTGATGTGCATAACCCTGTATTTGGCATTAGTGCTGGATTAATTGCCCTATTCTTAGTGGCAACACTTATTTCAGATGCTGAAACAGCGAAAACAACCCTAAATGGTATTAAGAACGACATTATTAATAACTTTGATGGCTTTTTTATGTGGTCAGCAAACTTATTCGTATTGTTTTGCTTAGCGTTAATTGTTTCACCATACGGAAATATCCGCCTTGGTGGTAAAGAAGCGCGTCCAACTCATTCGCGTATTTCTTGGCTTGCAATGTTATTTGCTGCAGGTATGGGTATAGGCTTAATGTTCTGGGGCGTAGCAGAACCTGTTGCCTATTTTACAGGTTGGTATGAAACACCACTTGGTGTTGAAGCAAACACGCCAGAAGCTGCCAAACTGGCAATGGGTGCAACTATGTTCCATTGGGGTTTACATCCTTGGGCAATTTACGCCGTTGTTTCGCTTTCACTCGCATTCTTTTGCTATAACAAAGGTTTGCCGTTATCTATTCGTTCAATTTTTTACCCTATTTTAGGTGACAAAGCGTGGGGCTGGCCAGGCCACCTTATTGATATTCTAGCTGTACTTGCCACTCTATTTGGCCTTGCAACGTCTCTTGGTTTAGGCGCGCAACAAGCAGCTGCAGGTATTAACCATGTATTTGGTACTGATAGCGGAATAGGCTTACAAATTGGCGTTATTGTAGGTGTGACGTTACTTGCTGTTATTTCTGTTGTCCGCGGTATCGACGGCGGTGTAAAACTACTTAGTAACGTAAACATGCTTATTGCTTTTGTATTGCTTGTATTTGTTGCACTTGTTGGTTTTTCTGCAGCATTTGGCAACCTTCCTAATACAGTAATGGGTTATGTTGAAAACATTATTCCATTAAGTAACCCACATGGTCGTGAAGATGAAACATGGATGCATGGCTGGACTGTATTCTATTGGGCTTGGTGGATTTCATGGTCACCGTTTGTAGGTATGTTCATTGCGCGCGTATCTGAAGGCCGTACAATTCGTGAGTTCTTAATTGCTGTATTACTAGTTCCTACTGTTGTGACTATCTTCTGGATGTCAATTTATGGTGGTATCGCTATTGAACAAGTTATTGATAAGGTGGGTGTACTAGGTGAAAAAGGCTTAACTGATGTACCACTAGCTATGTTCCAAATGTTTGAAGCCCTGCCAATGTCACAAGTGCTTTCATTCATTGCAATTGTGCTAGTACTCGTGTTCTTTATTACGTCATCTGACTCAGGATCATTAGTAATCGACTCAATCACTGCCGGTGGTAAAGTTGACGCGCCAGTGCCACAACGTATCTTTTGGGCAACAATCGAGGGCGCTATTGCAGCTGCACTTGTTTGGATTGGTGGCACACAAGCAATCGAGGCCTTACAAGCCGGCG
The DNA here is from genome assembly GCF_037027245.1 of Pseudoalteromonas sp. CH_XMU1449-3. NCBI lineage: Bacteria > Pseudomonadati > Pseudomonadota > Gammaproteobacteria > Alteromonadales > Pseudoalteromonadaceae > Pseudoalteromonas > Pseudoalteromonas sp. CH_XMU1449-3. Next base: position 11,214 of record NZ_JAYMDY010000030.1, on the reverse strand, counting down.
CCGTATCTACTGGCTTGCCGTTTACCTTTGTATTGCTATTAATGTGTGTGAGTTTACTCCTTGGCTTACGAACAGAACCAAGACACTAAACACGCCTTTAAATAATAAAAAACGCCGCATTTTTGCGGCGTTTTTTATTTATAAGCTTTGCTCAAATTCAAATACCCAATAAAAGTCGTTGCTACGAGCGCTATATAAGTAATTCGCTTAGCGGCGTATCTGGGCGGTAATGGTAAGCTATTTGCGCTTGTAGCAGCTCTGCGGTGGCTGTAGCATCATTGAGCGCATTGTGGTTTTGATACGCTGGTAACGAATAACGAATGCGAGAGTCAGCTAAGCGCACAGAATCAATCTTAGAATTAAACAATCGCCCGAGTAACCCCTGCTTTGCTTTGAGTGCTCGCGTTTCCAGATCAAGCGTGTCTATAACGGCAAATTCAAGCCCTTCACCTAAGCGAGCTTGCAACGCTTGATATAAAAAGTGCCGTTCAATAGGCGCAAAATGAACCACAATCACTTTGCCTTTTAATGCTGCTAACAAAGGCTCCATAATCGTTGAAAAATCAGGTGCATCGCTCACTTCTGAGTGAGTTATACCATGAATAACAATCGACTCTTCAGCAAGCTTACGCCTTGGTTGAACAATCCAATGTTGGCTATCTTTACAAAAAATACGCTTGGTATTAAATGGGATTAAACCAACACTGACTATATCGTCATTTTGATAATTTAGACCGGTTGTCTCAAAGTCAAGCGCTACGAAAGGAACATCACTAATTGGTGTGCTTAAATCACAAATAGCTGATTCATAAAACGCTTTAATCAGTGGCTGTTTGCTCTGTGCTAATAACTGTTGATACCGAGTCGGCCAATCAAGTTTTGCGCCTTGTTTTGCCATTACTTCATCCCTGTGTTGGCAGAGTATCTGAATTTAAGGAAGCTCTGCGCTTTATCTAAAATGGCAAACGCTTCTTTAAGGTTTCGCTGCTCAAAAGGAGAAAGTAAATGAGGCTCTAAGTCGTTATCTGGCGCTTCATCAAGCTTTTCTATTTGCCATGCTTGGTGTCTTATTCTGATCATGGCAATGTACTCTAAGGCGTCTCGTAAATCTTGTGCTTTACCTTCAGGGAGTAGTTTTGCTTCGATAATATCTTCTAAACGCTCGAATGAATTTTGTTTACGACTGCCTATCGCTAATGCATGCACGCGTATTACATCAGATAAAGGTGCAGTACCGCGGCGTTTTAAGTTCATAGAGCGCTTGTGTTGGCCATTATGCTCTAACACGAAGTCTTTAAAGAAACCTAAAGGCGGTGTTCTGTTACGTGCGTTAGCGGCGAGGTTAGCTAAGAAACGCTTATTCTTGCGCCCTTCTGTTGCGATAAAGCGTTTGAGCTCATCGGCCCATTTGTTTTTACCGTAAACACCGTCTAAATCAAAAAAGATCGAGCTATGTAATAAAGCCTGCGGTTTAGGTTCGGCCATCCAACCTGCAAATTGTTCTTTCCACTGCTCGCGTGTTAAACGCCACTTTTTAAATGACGCCATAATTTCGCCTTCACAATACTTATAGCCACATTCAGCTAAACCATCACAAACAAAATCAGCCAAATTCTGAAAATACTCGTCATGTAATTCCTCGTTAAAACTATTATCGAGGATGATGGCGTTATCTTGGTCGGTCACAATTAATTGCTCATCACGCGCCATAGAACCTAAAGCGATAAAGCAATAAGGAACTGGCGGCGGGCCAAACTTTTCTTCAGCTAAATCAAGTAAGCGCTGTTTGAAGGTTCGGCCTATAACAGCCATTGCAGTACCAATCATGTGAGAGTTAGCGTCTTCGTTAACCATGCGTACAAACACATTAGGCAGCTGCCTTGCATAGTGAGCTAAATCTTCAACCGATTGCTGAGCTAATATGCCGCGTACTAACAATAAGCTACTTTGCGATTCGTAGCGTAAAATATCTGATAACGAAATAACGCCAATCGGCTTTTTCTTAACGACTACAGGCAGGTGGTGAATATTATCTCTGAGCATTGCAAGCACGGCTTCAAACACATACGCATTGCTATCAAGCAATACTAAGTCTTTTTGCATTATTTGCGCGGCAGGCGCTTCGTAACTTAACCCTTCAGCAATAACACTGGTACGTAAGTCACGGTCGGTAATGATGCCAACTACTTGGCCGTCGTCGTCATCAGGATCATCACTGATTGGTTTATCGGCATCAGTAACCAGTACAGACGATACCGACTCTTGCGTCATCAATTGCGCAACCATTTGCACAGAGGCATCTTTTGCCACAGTGACAACATCACGATGAAGAAGCGACTTAACCTTAGCGGTTGTTAAATCGTTGCTGTCAGCCTGTTCAACAATTGCTTGGTGAAGGCGCACATTACCATCAGCTTCAAAGAAATCGGCGAATACTTCGTACTCATCACAAAACTCGTTAAACAACTTAACATTGATGCAATAAACTAAGGTATCTTCAAGCGCCTTTGCCGGAAACCGCACTTTACGGTTCATAAGAAGGCCCATTGAACCAAAAATACCACCGATAGTTAAACGGTTGTATAAGTCACCATCACGGCGATACATTTCAACAGCACCACTGCGTATAACATATAAATCAGCGATATCTTCGCCATAATTTAATATTTCAGTGCCTGCGCGAAAATAAGCGATTTCGATTTGTGCAGCGAGTTTATTTACCGCCTCTTCAGGAAGATCATCAAAAGGGGCATGATCAGCAAGAAATTGGGCAATATCGACGTGTTCGGCTTGCATACGCGTACCTAGATTAAACCATTTGATTTAATTGTGAGGGTAATTGGCTATTTTTTCAAAGAAAAAATAGCCAATAAAGTAGGATTAAGCCTTTTCTAACTCTTCAGCCAGAAGTTTCGACTCATCTCCCCTTGGTTTCGTAAAGCGGGCTAAACCAAGATAAATAACAGGCGTTAAATAGAGGGTAAATAACACCGCAAGTGCTAAACCGCCAAATACTACCCAACCAATGGCGTTACGAGCCTCAGCCCCTGCACCGGTAGATAAAATAAGTGGTAATGCACCCAATAAGGTTGAAACTAGCGTCATCGCGATTGGGCGAAGACGAACCAATGCGGCCTCTTCTACCGCAACTCTAACCGAGCGGCCTTGGTCACGTAATTGGTCAGCAAACTCCACTAGCAAGATGGCATTTTTAGCAATTAGACCAATCAGCATCACTAAACCAATTTGCGAGTAAATGTTTAATGATGTACCTGTCAAATACAGCGCTAAAATTGCAGATGTAATGCCAAACGGTACGGTGATCATAACAACGATTGCGCTATTCACACTTTCAAATTGTGCTGCCAATACCAGAAGAACAATTAAAAAGGCCAGAACATAGGTTACTAATACTTCATTGGCAGTTTCTTCAAAGGTTAATGCCTCACCTTTAAACGCTAAGCTGATGCCAGCAGGCAGAGATTGCTCTGAAATATCACGAATTTTTGTTACCAGCTCAGCAATAGTTACGCCCTCTGGCATTTCCATACTCAGTTCAATAGCACGGCGCTGAGCATGGCGCTCAAGCTCAGCGGCAACACCTTCTTCTGTAATGGTTGCCACACTACTCAGTGGCACTAACTGACCATTGCGGCCACCAACATACAAGTTAGCTAAATCGCTAGGGTTAGTGATAGTTTGGTTTTGTGCTTGCAGCATAATCGGGATTGATTGGTCACCAATGTTTAAATCGGCAATATCATCACCATTGATTGCAGCACGTAACGTTACTGATATATCACTGAGCGATACACCGAGCTCTTCAGCACGACGTCTATCAATATTAACGCGTAATTGTGGCTGTGACGGCTGATATGAAATACGTACAGGTGCTACTTCTGGCACTGCTTTTTCTATTTCAGCAGAGAAGTCTTGAGCGGCTTTAAATATCTCGAGGTAGTCTTGGCCCAATAAGGCAAGCTCAATACCACCGCCTTGACCACGCAAGTTCAAACTATTTGAACCACCAGGGTAACCAGCCGCACCAGGAATATTACCTAAAGGTTCACGGATTTTATTGATAATTTCTTGCTGACTAAAATGACGTTCGTCCCAATGTTTTAGCGGCACAGTAATAAATACAATGTTTGGATCCCATTGCCCAACCACAGTGTAAATCGACTCAATATCACCACTTTCAACATACGGCAGTAAGATATCTTCCATTTGCACTGCTTGCCTGTCCATAAAGTTCAAGCCAACACCATCAGGACCACGGGCAAAAATACGAATTTTACCGCGATCTTCTGTTGGTAATAGCTCGTTATCTAAATTGAAATACAGTGCCCCAGAGCCTGCAGCAACCAACAAACATGCAAAGAAGGTAAGCCATGCATGTTCAAGTACACCATGTATTGTGCGCTTATAAACAGCGGCTAACACATGGCCAACTTTTGCAAATGGATGAAAACCGCCCTGCTTTAATTTCAGTTTTGATGTCAGCGCAGGGACCAAAGACAGCGCTACAAAGCTTGATATGATCACAGCGCCAGCTAATACACCACCAAACTCTCTAAATAGTCGCCCAGCTGTTGATGGTAAAAACGCAATTGGCACAAACACCGCAGCTAATACGGCGGTTGTTGCCACAACAGCAAAGAATACTTCACGTGTACCAACCACTGCAGCTGCACGGCGACCAAGACCTAAGCCCCGCTGACGTTGAATGTTTTCACTTACCACAATGGCATCATCTACAATTAGGCCAGTAGCTAACACGAGTGCAAGCAAGGTAAGAATATTAATTGAGAAACCAAGCGCCCAAATAAGTGCTAAAGAGCCAATTAATGCCACAGGTATCGCAAATGCAGGAACCAGCGTTGCGCGCCATGAACCAATAAATACCCACAGTGTGATCACCACTAACAACACGGTTAGTAACAAGGAGTTAATAACTTCATCAACTGAGCTTCTGATAAACTGCGCATCGTCAGAGGTTAAAGTAAATTCCATTTCAGGAAAACGCACTCGCATACGCTCGATTAAAGTTAGCACTTCATCAGAAATTTCAATGGTATTAGATTGCGCCTGACGAATAATTTCCATGCCAATCACAGGTGTACCATTAAGCCTTACGAATGAACGCGGATCAGCTGGGCCAAAGTAAACAGCCGCAACATCGCCAATACGGGTATCATCTCGAACTATGATATCAGCTACTTGTTCAGCAGAAATTGACGTTGCATCAGCACGAACGATTACCTGTTGATCGCTTGATTTTAAACTACCCGCAGGCACATCAAAGGGAGCTTGACGAAGTACTTCGGCAATATCTGGTACGGTAAGGTTAAAGCTGCTTAGCTTAAGTGGGTCGATGCGCACTCTAAGAACCCGTTCGCGGTCGCCATTTAAACGAACATCGGCAACACCAGGAATGGTTAAAAACTGCGGGGCTAAGTCAACATCAACACGCTCTGTCAACGCCTCAAGGGATAAGCTATCACTTGATACCGTTAACGATACAACCGCTTCGGCGTCGTTATCGGCTTTAATAATTGATACCCGTTCAACTTCTTCGGGTAATTCTCTCTGCACACGGGCTACCGATTCGCGTGTTTCGTTTGCAGCATCATCTAAATTAACACCAGGGCGAAACTCAACCACGATACGAGCATTGTTTTCTTCACTTTGCGCACGAATCGACTTTACACCACTTACCCTAGCAACCGCCCCTTCGAGCTTACTAGTTACTTCGGTATCTACGGTCTCCGGTGAACCACCAGGGAAAGACGCTGATACAGTAATACGTGGTCTATCGACATCAGGAAGCTCACGTACTTCAACCCCTGCTATTGCAGCAATACCGGCGATAATAATGAGTAAGTTAAGTACCACAATTAAAACAGGGCGACGTATCGCCATTGATGGTAAGTCTTCCATCATAGGTTGCTGTTTCATCATTACTCCTTGGCTAGCTGCACTTCATTGATGAAATTAAGCTCTTGATTAGGTCTTAAGCGCTGAACTCCTTCTGTCACCAATAAGTCACCTTCGTTTAAGCCTCCAGAGACTAGTAAACGCCCAGCTAAACGCTGCTCAATTTTTACATCAACACGAGTTGCTTTTTTATCGACACTCTTCCATACGTAAGGGCCTGCTGCCCCCCACATCATTGCAGCTTCGGGTACTACGGCAAGCTCTTCACCTAGAATATTTATGTGTACACGAAAGCTCATACCCGGCATAAATTGTTGGGCATTATTATCAAGTTTGGCTTTTGTTCTAAGAGTGCGGGTTTGCGCATTGATACGCGAATCAAGCTCTGCCACCTGAGCAATGTAAGCTTTATCGCCTAACCAAGGAACCACTTCGACCGAAGATTTTTGTTTAAGCACTGAGATAGCGGCCTCTGGGGCATTAAAGTTGATATAAAGCTCAGAAATATCATCGATAGTCGCAATGGCTGTTTGGGTTGTGATCCTATCGCCTACTTCAACGTCAGTTAAACCCATAACACCACTAAAAGGAGCACGAACTTCGCGGTCTTCACGCTCTGTTTTCGCTTGCATTAACTGGACTTTTGCAAGCTCATAAAGTGTTTTCGCATCATCTAAATCACTTTGTGGCACCGCACCACGAGCGTGGCTTTCTTCAAGCCTTTTCATGGTGCGCTCAGCATCTTTTAAAGTAATTTCGGCTTCGATCAACGCTGCTTTTTGTCTACGTGAATCAAGCTCTAATAGTAAGTCACCTTTGGCAACGTTATCGCCTGGTTTAAAGTAAACAGCGGTGACTCTGTCCCCAACGGCTGGGTAAAGAGTGACTGAGTGAATCGCTTCAGCATTACCCACTGCTTTTATCTGTTGTTTAGACTTTTCAACAGACACTGATTCTACAACTACATTAGCCGCCTCTGCGACGGAAACACAACTAATACAGGCAATTAAAGTCCATGTATGTAATTTGCCAATTGTCAAAATTTCACCTAAATAAGAATCGTTTTAATTGTTACGAAGTGTAACAGCTTTGTGATCAATAAAAAGCTGACTTCGTTTAATAAACAATTAGCCAAGGTGAAATAAACGCATACATCGCATGTGTTTTCTAATTAGAAACGACAATGTGATGAATCGACCTCTTTTAAGTGTGCTTCGCTTGCTATGGTTACCTCTACACAATCAGATTGATCAGTTATTTGTTCCTTTTGAATTAGTGTAAAACTACCTTCTTGCTCTGATCTTAATGAATACTCAAAAGCTTCATTACTACCTTCTGATATAGCAGTTACTAGGCCGCCAACAAGTGCCCCTGCAACTGCCCCTGCAATCATCTCTTCGTGGTTGCCATCTAACTGATCAACAAAACCAATTGTAGAGCCTGCTGCTATACCCGTTTTAACGTTGGATGATAACTTAACCGGCTGAACCGATGTCACTTTTGCATAAAAGCGTTTAATCATCACATTTTGGTCGGCTCTATCTACCCCTTGTGTCGCGCAGCCACCTAAAAATAGTAAACCTAGCAGTAATTTATTCATTCTATTCTCATCCCATCAGTATAAAAGCTTAAGTTGGATACTATTCCTAACATCAGTTAGAGACTGTTTAAGATGTGTAAAAAACTGTGTGTAGCAAAAACGAACAGACATAAAAAACCCCAGACTATGCTGGGGTTTCTATCAATTCATAAAGCTAAGAATTACTGTTGGCGCTGCGCTTCTTTTTGCGCTTTTTTAGCTTCTTTACGCTTACGAAGAACTTTTTGCGCTTCGTTACCGATGTGACCTTCACCACGCGCCTGTGCTAATTCGATTTGCTTTTGACGCTCAGCAAAACGTGCGCGTTGCTCTTCTGTTAGGCTGTCGTGACAGTGATGACACGATACACCTTCCATGTATTCAGGCTTTTGCTTTTCTTCTTCAGTGATAGGCATACGACATGCATGACATTGGTCGTAAGAACCTTTTTGTAAGTCATGATTTACCGCAACACGGTTATCAAATACAAAACACTCACCTTCCCACATGGTTTCTTCTTTTGGTACTTCTTCTAAGTACTTAAGAATACCGCCTTCAAGGTGGAATACTTCGTCAAAGCCTTGCTCTTTCATGTACGCAGTTGATTTTTCACAGCGAATACCACCGGTACAGAACATAGCAACTTTCTTGTGCTTTTCTGGGTCTAGGTTTTCTTTTGCCCATGCTGGAAATTCACGGAATGTTTTAGTGTTTGGATCAACCGCATTTTGGAAAGTACCGATCTCAATTTCGTAATCGTTACGCGTATCGATAAGAATCACTTCTGGGTCTGAAATTAATGCATTCCAATCAGCTGGTTTTACGTATGTACCCACTACTTCACGTGGGTCGATACCTTCAACACCCATAGTTACGATTTCTTTTTTCAGTTTTACCTTAGTACGGTAGAACGGGCATTCGTCATCGTATGACTCTTTAGTCACAATGTTGTCTAGGTTTGGTTGTGAATCTAACCATGCAAGTAGGTTATCGATACCTTCACGTTTAGCAGAAACAGTACCGTTGATACCTTCAGCCGCAAGTAACAAAGTACCGCGTACTTCATTGTCTTCCATTACTTTAAGTAGTGGTTGGCGGATCGCTTCAAAATCAGGAAGGGCTACAAATTTGTAAAGTGCGCAAACAACAAAGTGCTCGCTAGTTACATTGTCTTTATGAACAGCAGTCATGGTTTTACCTTTTGCTTTAAATGCCCATGTGGGGCGTTAACCGAATCGCAAATCCGGCGCATTGAGGGCGCGTATTTTACGCGAATTAGTGATAATTGCAAAAACTGATGCGAAATAGCTGTGTTTTTACTGTCTCCAAGTGAGGCAAGTGCGTTATAATGAACAGGATTTACAAATTTTGCTCATCGGAGATTACGCATTGCATTTTACTGAACTTGGGATTGATACACGCCTCGAAAAACAACTTGCGCATCAAGGCATCACCCAGCCCACTGACATTCAAGCTCACGCGGTACCAACAGCTATCGCAGGCCATGATATTTTTGCACAGTCAAAAACAGGATCGGGCAAAACGCTGGCGTTTTTATTACCTGCTGTACAGCGTGTAATGAAACAAAAAGCACTCAGTAAACGCGACCCTCGCGTTTTAATCGTTGCGCCTACCCGTGAATTAGCAACCCAAGTGTACAGCCAATTAAGGCTATTAATCGCCGGTACAAACATTAGTGCTGTAAAAGTACTGGGTGGTGAAAACTTTAATGACCAAATTAAAGCACTGCGTAAAGACCCTCATTTTGTAGTGGGCACACCGGGTCGTTTAGCTGACCATTTGAGTCAACGCTCATTACAGCTTTCAGGCTTAGAGCTGTTAATTTTTGATGAAGCTGACCGTATCTTAGATTTAGGCTTTACCGATCAAGTTAAAATGATCAACGAGCTTGCTGATCACCGTTTACGTCAAACGTTATTGTTTTCAGCAACCCTTGACCATGCACAAGTTGATGCCCTATCACGTAACCTTTTACGTTCACCAAAACAAATTCTGTTAAGTGCATCAAACGAGCAACATAGTGACATTACTCAGCAACTTTATTTAGCTGATCATCTAGATCACAAAGAAGCCCTACTTGAGCACTTTGTAAAACAAGACAATGTTGGCCAATGCATTATTTTCACCGCAACACGTGCAGATACTCAACGTTTAAGCCAGCTATTAAATGATAAAGGCTTTAAAGCGCAAGCGCTTGCAGGTGACTTAACACAGGCTAAGCGCCTTGAAATTATGGACGCCTTCAGCCGTGAAAACTTTAAAATCTTAATCACCACCGATGTTGCGTCGCGTGGTCTTGATTTATTGAGCGTGACTCACGTAATTAACTTTGACCTCCCAAAGCATGCTGAAGAATATGTGCACCGTATTGGCCGTACTGGTCGCGCAGGCTTTAAAGGCACCGCTATTTCGTTAGTAGGCCCGAAAGATTGGCCAAGCTACAAAGCAATTAAAGCATTTTTAAATGATGAATTAAGCTTTTTCACCGTTGACGGCCTTGTTGGTAAATTTAAAGGTCTGCGTGAGAAAAAACCAAACACAGTTTGGAAAAAAGCAGAGAAAAAAGTGGCTGCTAAACCTGCAAAACCAAAACGCAAAGCAGCCCCTAAAAAGCCTAAAGCCCCTATTCAAGCACCAATTGATGTAGATGGTTTTGCTCCAATGCGCCGTAAGAAAAAGCCAGAACAGGAATAACAATGAGTATTTTAGGAACCACACAAACCCTTTTCGTTAAAGAAATGTCTAACGAAGGTGCTTATTTAGATGGCCGTGATTTAGGCGAAGTATTCTTACCAAGCAAAGAAATTGATTACGATCTAGAAGCTGGCGACAGCGTGCAAGTATTCATTTACTTAGATCACGCAGGTCACCCAACCGGCACTACTAAAAAACCTTTAGCTGAAGTGGGCGAATATGCCCTACTACGTGTTAAAGCAATTAATAGCACTGGTGCGTTTTTAGATTGGGGTCTCGAAAAAGACGTACTTGCGCCATACAACGAACAAAAGCCAAAAATGAAAGACGGCTTTTCTTACCTTGTACGCTTATACCTAGATAACGCCAGCCAACGTATTTGTGCATCGAGCAACTTTAATAAGTTTTTATCGAAAGAAGAACCAACTTACTCTGTAATGGAAGAAGTTGACTTAATCGTTGCCGGTAAAACAGACTTAGGCTACAAAGTACTCGTAAACGAAGCCCACATTGGCGTTGTTTATTACAACACCGTATTTAAAAAACTATTTGTTGGCCAGCGTTTAAAAGGCTTTATTCAAAAAGTACGTGAAGACGGCAAAATCGACGTACTACTTGAAAAACCAGGTATGGGTAAAGTAAACGACTTAGGCGAAAAAATATTAGCTAAATTAAAAGCCGAAGGCGGCGTACTTCACCTAGGTGATAAGTCAGACCCTGAAGCAATTAAAAAGACTTTCTCAACCAGTAAAGCAAACTACAAAAAAGCCATTGGCGGTTTGTTTAAGCAAGGTTTAATCGAGATTGAAGCAACGTCGATTAGATTGAAATAAGTTGCGAGTTGCGAGTTGCGAGTTGCGTATATGGACTCCCCCTGTAAGGCAAGAAAATTCAAAGTGTAATTTGATAATAGCAAGTTCACGTATATTCGGCCTTATTATGGGGAGCTACCCCGAGACCTGAATGGCTTAATCCACTGTATT
>NZ_JAYMDY010000029.1:0-25635 GCF_037027245.1 Pseudoalteromonas sp. CH_XMU1449-3 | reverse complement strand
GAAGAGGCACAAGGGCGCGAATACATCAAAGGGCCGAGGTAGCTCCTCATTATGAGCCCGCATATAAGTACGCAGTCTGACAAAATTAACGAAGGGTATTGTGCAATAGGAGGAGTCCATATAAGGTACTTTAGTGCCGAATCAAACATAAAAGAGCGATCAGCCGTCAGACAAAACAGGTCACGCCGTCAGCTAAAAAAAACTAGGCTACTGGGGAAGTACTGCTATTCGTAGCCTAGTTTCACAAGGTTGAAATGGTTACAGCATATGCAGGATTTGCTTAGCTTTTTCGCGGGTTAAACACGCGGCCATTGGGCGTTTTGCAAATAACTTGGCTGAGACTGTTTGTTCTTTGCCCATGTATTGGTTATGCAGTGTTTGTACATTGACTTTGCAGGTCACCGAATGGCTGTTTTCTACATAGCGAATTTCTACTCGCTCTACTTTTTTAATTAAGTTTTTATAAGGGTAGCCTTCATCGGTATCAAGCTGAGTAATTACGGGTTGGTTGGCATAACTAAAGCTTGAGGCAAATATAAGTAATAAAATAAGTAAGTATTTCATGGTGGTTGTCCTTGTCTTAACGCGGTTGGCAATATGAGTATTACTCGTGTCACTACTACTGACAAACGATTAAAAATTGCCTATGCTTAAGTTTTTATTAACCATAAAAGTGTATGCAGTTACCTCCATTAAAAAGCCTTTGGTATTTTAAGCACGCGGCAGAATTAGGTAGTTTTAAGCTTGCGGCAGAGCAATTGTTTGTTAGCCAAGCTGCGGTTAGCCAACAAATTCGCTTGTTAGAACAACAGCTTGATTGCAGCTTGTTTACTCGTCATACCCGTTATGTTGAGCTGACTCGCCAAGGCGAACAGCTATTACCCCATGTACTTAAGGGCTTTAGTCATTTACAGGCAGGTGTGCAGGCTGTTAGCCAAGATAGCCACCCGAATACGTTAAACTTAACTGTGCTGCCTTCGTTCGCCAGTGGTTGGTTACTGGGCCGTATTAGTGATTTTCAAAACAAATACCCCAATATCAAAGTGCGTATTGAACCAAGCGATCAACTTGCCGACTTTTCAGCGGGGCAGGTTGATTTAGGTATTCGATTTGGTCAAGGAAACTACCCAGGTTTGCACAGTGAGCTCATCAGCGACGACAGCCTATTTTTGGCTTATAAACCCGGTGCCATTGATGTTAATAAACCCCTTAAACCGCAGATTCTGGCGCAAAAACTAATTAAAGATGTGTGCCCAGACGCAGAGCGTGGTTGGTTAACTTTGGCTCAGCAATTAGCTGTAAGCCCAGATGCGCTCCCCGCACTTGAAATTGATAACGCTGCACTGGTTATTCAAGCCACGTTAGCAGGGCAAGGTATTGCAATGGTAAGGCGGCGCTTAATCGAAACTCAACTGCAACTTGGTCAGCTAGAGATTTATCCAAACTATGAGTATCACTGCCAATATAAGTACTACCTTGCTGCGCCGCCCGAACATTTTAAATGGCAAAAAGTGCAGCTGTTTAAAGATTGGTTGCTTGCTCAATTTGCTTTAGATGATCAGCAGTTTTATCAACTTCATCAGTAACATTTGCGTTAAATCATTTTAAAGTTTTTAAGCACCAGCTATGCTTATTTAAGTCGCTTACTAAAGGAGCTAGTAATGCTTAACTTTAAAGTTATTTTTTGTGGCGTTTGTGTGGCTGCAAGCCTAACGGCCAATGCTGATATTTCCCGTGTAAAAGCAAGTATTGAGCGTGTTGAGAGCGCGAATAAAAAGCACGAGTCTTTACTGCTTCCCTACTTATTTAGCACCGATACCATGGGGCTTAACTTTGGTGTGGGTGGCATGATCAAAGGTTACCATCAACCACAAATGACCGTTGGCGCTACTGCATTTAAAGGTGATGTGAGCGAAGGCGCGTGGGCAGGTCTGTTTAACTATAAGGTGTTAGATTCAGAACGCTGGTATTTTAGTGCCAGTGGGATGGCTGCATATTTTCCTGATCAGCGAGCTTATACCGGAGGCCATAAAGTGCCCATTGCTGACAACGCCGTGTTCCCCGGTAGTAATGACTCTTCAAACGAGGTGTATTTAGAAGCCGATGGTAGCTCGAATTGGTTTGATGCCCGCATCGAATACGCTTTACCGTTTGGCGCAACATCGCAAACAGGTATGGTGCGTTACCAACTTAAAAACGGCTTGTTGGTTTCTGAGCCATCGGGCGGGGCACAGTGGAACCCGTTGGAATCGGGAGTAATGGTTGCAACTGCACGCTATTTTAGGCGCTCGCAAAGCTTTGAATTTAATGAGGGTACACAAGATGGCAGTATTTCAGCAATGGAATTTGGCCTGCTCTATGACAACACCGATTTTGCAACTAACCCAAGTTACGGAAGCAGGCAGTATCTTGCCTATAGCCAATCAATGCCAGGGAGTGACGATATTTATGATTGGGATTTGTGGCAGTTTAATGGCAGTAAGTTTATTTCTTTAGGGGCAAGTGAGTTTGCTCATCAGCGTATTTTAGCATTTAATTTTTGGGCTGCTTATTCACCTAGCTGGCAAGTTAATCACACTCTTGATGGCACTAAGTTTATCTCTGATGCTGCATCGTATAACGAAGGCGCTACATTAGGAGGATTTAAGCGTTTACGGGGTTATGATTTTTATCGATTTCATGACAAAGCCGCTATTTATGGGGCATTCGAATATCGCGATACCCTTAAATACAACCCAATAGCAGATATAAATTGGTTAAAGTTTTTGAAGCTGGATTGGTTTCAGTTAGTTGGCTTTGTAGAAGCGGGTCGAGTGGCACCTCATTTAACCTTTGATGCATTATGGCAAGACTACCATTATGACTATGGTGTTTCGTTAAGAGCTATGATGTCGGGATTAGTCGTTCGAACAGAGCTTGCTAATTCAAAAGAAGGAGCAAATTTTTGGGTAATGATAGATCAGCCTTTTTAGTGAATTTGGCGCAGATTTGTTGCAGTTTTACTAGAAACTGCTAATCTGTACCCCTAACTTTTACAGTGACGTAAATTAATGATTAAACGGATTTTAATGACAACAGCCTTGTTGTTGCCCGCTTTTGCTTGGGCGCAGCAAAGTGCTCCTTCAGAAGCATGTCAAAGCATGCAAGCCGAACGTATAGAGCTGCAAATAGCCCTGCGTAAAACCAATCTTCTCGACAAAATTGAAGCCTATAAACAGCGCATTCAAAGCTTATCGGCGCGTATATCCGAAACCTGTTTTAGTGAAGAGCAAATTGCTGAGCTTAAATCGTCGTTGTATAACCCTGATATTACAGAGCTTGAAAACAGCTTGGCAAAGCCATTAACAGAGCAAGCCTACATCAGCAAACAAGCTGCATGGGAGCGCTTTTATGTTATGCCGCCACGTTGTACAGCTCGTTCATTACAGCTGCAAAACCTTGAATCGTGTCTTGAAAATAAGCAAATTCAGTTTCAGCAATTTGATATGTTATGGCAGCAAAAAAGTGCGCAACTTGCCCGTACAGAAGCAAAACCAACAGATTCGTTTCATGAGTTTGTTTTACCTAGCAAAGCCGAACGAGCTAAGTTAAGCGCTGAGCAAGAGCTAAAACGCTATAGCTACAGCACCGATTCGTTTTTACCAACCAATATTATTGTATTGTGTGTTTTAGCCGTGTCGGTGTTTTTTGGTTTGATATTTATTTTCCATTGGTTAATGCGCCCACGGCCAGTGGTTAAGTGAGTGTTTAGTTAGCGAGGGGGAAGTTAGCGAGAGTAAAGGGGAAAGAGTAAAGGAGCTAGGTGCTTGGAGCTGGGTATTAGGCTCTAGGCTCTAGGCGCTAGGACGCGATGTAAAATCGCTGCTACAGACTCGAACCTCGCATCTCGAATCTCGCACCTCGTACCTTTCCCCTCGAAACTCGCAGCTTAACTACTCATCCGTTTTAAACTGTTTGGCGCGCTCTTCTGCGTCAATTAAGGCTTGTGATTTTGGCTGTTTGGTTTTGCTTTCTATCACAGGCTTTTCGTCTGAATTTGGGTCCCAGGTTGGATCAAGCGATAGGTTAGCAAATGGATTATACGGCTTATCATCTTGTTGCTCTGGCTCTTTGTCGGCTTCTTCACTTTTTTCTTCAGGCGTTTCTTCAAGCTTATCGTCGTTTCTCAGTTCGTCAGACAAATCAACAGTTTCTACCGCTGGCTGTGACGGCTCTTCTACGTTAACGGAAGCTGGTTCATCTTGTAGTTCTTGTTCTAACGCTTGTAAGGCTTTAGCTAAATCATCATCGTTAATGTCGTCGTGTTCTTCTGCTGGGTTTGGCGCAGTGACTGTGTGCTCATCTTCATTAAAATGATCTGCAAACGATAAATCATCACCCATCAATGACGATAAGTCATATTCAGGCACTTCATCTTTAGACGGTTCTTCGTCGGTAATCGGCTCTTTTGTAGAATACTCATCAAAACCGAAAGATGAAGATGCAGTAAAGCTTGGCTCTTCAAATTCTGGTTTCTCAAACTCATCGATTTCCGGCTTTTCGAGTTCTTCTATCTCAGCTAATACTGGCTCATCGTCGGCAATCGGTTCTTTAGTTGAATACTCATCAAAACCGAAAGAAGAAGATGCAGTAAAGCTTGGCTCTTCGATTTCTGGTTTCTCAAACTCATCGATTTCCGGCTTTTCGAGTTCTTCTATCTCGGCTAACACTGGTTCATCGTCGGTAATCGGTTCTTTAGTTGAGTATTCATCAAAGCCAAACGATGACGAACTTGTAAAGCTTGGCTCTTCGATTTCTGGTTTCTCTAGTTCATCGATTTCCGGCTTTTCGAGTTCTTCAATCTCAGCTAATACTGGCTCATCGTCGGCAATCGGTTCTTTTGTTGCGTATTCATCAAAGCCAAATGACGAAGATGTAGTAAAGTTTGGTTCTTCTATTTCAGGCTCATCAAGTTCAGTTATTTCAGGGGCCTCGAATTTAGGCTCTTCAAATGGCTCAGGTTCAGTAACAGATTCTTTAGTTGAGTACTCGTCAAAGCCAAATGATGACGAAGCGTTATAACTCGGTTCTTCTAATTCTGGTTGTGTTTCAGGCTCATCTTGCTGAACGTCATCAGCTTGCGGCTCAGCTTCTTCGTTGATGTTATATGATGATTCAAGGCTTGCTAGTTTTAACTCTTGTTCTAACTCACGTTGTTCATCCAAAAAGTCGTCATTAGTGTCGTTTGTATTTTTCTCGTCGTAACCAAGCTCAAGATCTTCGAATTGATGGGCATCAGCAAAGTCTTCTGCTGGTGGTTGTTCAGGTGAAGTTTCAGACTCTTGTTCTTCTTTATCACGCTGAGCACTAAAGTGCATAAGCTCAGAAAGCTCGTCATTATTGTCAGTTTCGGTTGCTGTAAATGTATCGTTGGCAAGCGGGTAGCTGTCTTCATGAGGGTGCTCTTGTTCTTCGGCCAGCACTGCGGCTGTTGCTTCTTTGAGTTCTTCAGCTTCTTTTTCAGCTGCTGCTTGTGCTTCTGCAGCTGCTTTAAGGGCTTTAGCTTGCATTAGGCTTTGTTCAAGTTCTGAATCGGCGTCTGCTTTTTTGCTTTGACGAATACGCACAATTACTAAACCTGCAACAAGTAATACCAACAACACAATTAAGCTTGGCATTAATAATGAGCTTGAAGAGCGATCGCTGTTTGCAGGAATAGGTTCTGGCATAGGTGCAGGTGTTGGCGCCGGTTCTGCTTTTACTTCAGGTTCAGCTGGTTTTTCAGCAGTTGCAGTCTCAGCACTTTGGGTTTTAACTTCAGTGGCTTGATCTTGAATAGCAGAGCTAGTAGTTGATTCTACTACAGGTTCTTCAGGAGCATCAGAAATCGTAATACGGTCAACTTTTGCTGGTATTTCGGTTTGTTCTGCAGAGGCACTTGTTTGTTCGACAGGCTCTGGTTCTTGAACTTCAGGCTCAATTGCTGGCATTTGCTGTTCGATAGGTTCAACGGTCTGCTCTGCAATAGGTGCCGTAGTTTCTTCAGGTTCAGCTTGAATAGCGCCTGAGTGCACCCTAGGGTTAGCTGCTGCAGTTGAATTAACTGGGGCTGTTTCTTTCGTTTGTTGTTCTAGTTTTTCGAAAGCAGCTGCATTGTTTACTGGCGTTGGATTTTTGCAGTTTTTCTCATAGTTTCTGGCAGCTGAGCGATAGTTTTTATTGCTGGTGTTAAAGCGATACTCATGCATTTGCTGTTTTAACAAAATACACATGGCTTCGTTGTACTGCGCTTTACTCGTAAAGCTTAAGCTTAGGAGTAATAAGAGAAAAGTTGTTTTTATAATTGGCATAAGTTCCGGACCAGTAAGGTTTAGTCGATGACCTAACAGTTAATTAATTCTAAGCTGAGACGAGTAATTTATCCACATTTGGTTAACAAATTAAGCGTATTCGTAGTGGTTAATCAATTACCATGAGCGCACGGTATTCGTCGTAAGCAAATTGGTCGGTCATTCCGCTTATGTAATCTTGAATTAATCGGCAGCGATAATAAAACTCGTAGGCAGCAAAATGATCCGGTTCGGCTTTTAGGGCATCAATGGCTTTTTGGTAGCTATTTAAATGTTTATTAGACAGCTTTTTAACTAGTCGTGTTTCAATTAAATAGTTTTGGTCGCCTTTTAACACGCGTTTAAAAGCATCAGCATCAAGGGCTAGTAAAGGTTTATAGCAGTCAAGTAAACCGCTAATTATACGGTAACCCTGTAGCTCTAATCGCTCTACTTCTTTGTGGCAAAATACATGCTTTAATGCCACTTGTTTTAAGGTGAGCGTGACGGCGTGCAAGTGACTGCGATCTTCTAATAAAGCCTGATTAAAATCACCGTGGTAAATGGCTTCAATATTATTAATAAACCGCTCTGCTGCGTAGCTTACTAATGGGTGTAGCAAGGTCACGCGCAGGTAGATAAAAAATTCGCTGTTAAAATTGTACGGCTGCTCTTGCGCTTTACTTAACGCATAATCAATGGCTTTTTCGGCAAAGTCGCTGTGTTTGGTATCGTCTATGGTTAGGTTTGTGAGTGTGCGGGTGTATTGCTCTTTTAGCTTTTCGCAAAGTGACTCAACACTAATAATGCCTTTTTCTACCGCATCTTCAATATCGGCCAAACAATACGATATATCGTCAGCGGCCTCCATAATGTAGCTAGCAGGATGACGGCAGTATTGCTCAATTTCGAGTTCAGTTTGCAGCGCTTCAATAAACGGCTTTTCGCTGAAGTAGTAACCCACTTTTTTCATCAAGTAGTTTTTATCTTGCGGGCTGTCTATTTTCGCCATGCTGGCCGGGCGTGTATATTTTAAAATTCCGGCACTTTGGCTGTAGGTTAAGTTTAGAGAAAGTAATGAATGAATTATGCGAATACCTTGGGCATTCCCTTCAAAACTTTTTATGTCTTGGGCTAGGTGTTTAAAGATCACACTAATACCAATGCCTTTACAGCGCTCAGGAGTCAGTGCGTCTAAGTGTTTATCAAACCATTGGTTGATGGCTGCTTCGCCAAAGTGACCAAACGGTGGGTTGCCTATGTCGTGCATTAGGCACGCCATTTCTACTAGGCTTTCTAGCGGGCGCTCAAGCCCAGCTAAGCCATATTCTTTTTGTTTTGCATCACTGAGCTTATTAAAAATGGTTTGCACAATAAACCGGCCCACTTGTTGTACTTCAAGCGAATGGGTAAGCCTTGAGCGCACTGCAGCATTTCGTTCGAGTGGAAAAACTTGGGTTTTTTGTTGCAAACGGCGAATTGCAGCACTGTTAATAATGCGGCCCCGATCACTTTCAAGCGCAGTGTGTAAATTATTGGTAGAGCGCATTTCGCGCGCAGGCGTTATTTTTTTACCAAAATCGATCATTTTATATTCCCACAAAGCGGTAAAATCGGGCTTTTGCGTTTTGTTAGCAACATTTTGCCATTTATTAAATTAAATCTAACAGCTTGTATCTTAAATTAAAATATTCATTTTTATTAAAGTTATTACTTTAAATCGTGGCCTTTATTCATATATTATTCAGTTTTACGCACTTCTTCATTATCTTGTATTAGAAAGGAAAGCCTTTTGGCTGTATAGCAATGATGCAAACTTTGTCTCAAAAACCATGGCTACTAGCCAGTATTCTTCTGTGTTGTATTGGTTTAACGGCTTGTAAGAGCACCCCAGAGCCAAGCGCTGAAAGCACCTTAACGGTGGCCGAAAAAAATGCCATTAAGGCCAAGCAGGGTGCACTGTATGCACGAGGGTTTTATGAAAGCCAACTTGGTAATATCAACTACGCCTCTGCTAGGCAATGCAGTAACTTTAATTTGCAGAGCCACCGTGGCTCAATTCGTTATGCAGAAAACTCGCTTAACGCGGTAATTGATGCCATCGACAACAATTTTGACGTTGTTGAAATTGATGTGCGAATTACCCGTGACGATGTGTGGGTTGTACATCATGATGCCCGTACAGGTCGCGAAACAGGCACAGTTGACAATAAGCGCCGCAAAATTGAGTCGATGAGCTATAAAAAAGAGTGGGGCTATTTACGTCATCGTAACCAAGATACCGGGTTACTTACCGATGATATGCCACCTTCATTTAGAGAGCTTGCTGCCACGTTTGCGCGCTATCGCAAACCCCATCAAAAATTGAATATTGAAATAAAATCAAAGGCTTCAGTTAACGATTTAAAAATGCTTGATTATTTAGCGTATGAGTTTGTTGGCGGTGGTAACTACTTTTTTAGCAGTTTAGAAATGCGCAACCTGACCCGTATGCGCGATATTAACCCAGATATTTACTTGGCATTTATTCAGTCGCCAGCAAAAGCCTCAATGAATAAGTTAGCAAGTGACCTAAAACGCGGCGCTGGTAGCGACCCAATTTACGAGCGCAACAAAGAAGAGCTTGAGAGCTTACAAGCACTTGGTAATCGCTATCATCGTGAAAAACGTTACGACAGCCCAGTTAAGCTCGATAAATTAGCAAAACAGCTAAAACGTAACTTTGGTTATGTACTTGATATTCGTCATTACAAGCAAAGTGCAGCACGCTTAAAGCCGGTTGCTAAAGCGCGCGGTATTATGGTCGCCACTTATTCTATTAACGGCCACGACTATCATGAGCGTAGCCTATTAGCGCAGTCGCGTTCTCTTCGCCCTGACTCTGTAATTATGGACGATACCGTTTATGGCTTTTGTTCTGTGTTTGAATTACCAAAAATGCAGCCGTATTTTAGCGATGAAGCAGGCGCTAAGTTGATTGCCAGCATGCCTGCTGACCTTGATTTAGAGCGCCTTGATGAGCTGTATGCTTATAAAGGGAATCAGCTTTACCCTGCGGTGGGCGGCACGCTTAAATCAACTCAAGAAAAAACTTATATTCCAAAAGTAACATCGACTCCTTCAGCACCTAATTTAGAAATTGGGACTCGCCAAGCCGATGAAGATTTTAGCCTAGAAACAGATCCTGCTGTTGAACTAGAACTGCGTAAAAAACAATAAGAATAAAATTATGACTGATTTAATAAAGCCGTTTTGGTGGCGCTGTTTGCTACTTGTTTTAGCTACTTTATATTTATTACCCGAGGCAATTTTTAATGCCCAGTTAGTCTCTTTAGTCGGTTTAGGTACCCCTTCGGCAGAAGATCTTGAACACCTTGAAATTTATGGCCGAGCTGTATCTGGGGTGGGTGTTGCACTGCTGTTAGCTGACTTTTTACCTAAAGCCATGGTAGCCAAAGTAGGCCGTGGCATTATCTCGTTTATCGCTTTATTGTGTTTAGTTTGGCCGGTGGTGTTTTTTGGCCAAAAATATGCCATTGAAAAAACCTTAATTGAGCCTTCAACCGCAGAGCAGCGCCAGTTTGCTACCTACAGTGCTGCACTTAGAGACGCGCTGGCGATTAACTCGATTAAAGTGAATGACCTTGATTACAACCCTGAGCAATTACATAGCTCAGAAAACCTGACTTTTTTGGCGCTGTTTGGTGGCTTACTGTATAGCGATGCCGCGCTTTCAGACAACCTAGAGCAAGATAAGCGTAAGATTATTGCTGTGTTTGTACAGAAAAAAGCGTATCAAGATTTTGATAAACATTATAAAAACTACAGCCAGTTATATGATGAGCTGGTGGTTAAATACAAAGCCTATGCTGATGGCAGTAAAAAGTACAACAGCACTTTGGCAAGTATAGGCGAGCGCGAGCAAGGTTATTGGCAGCAAGTTGAACAAGAGATCAATAGTGGCTGGAGCAAATACCAACAAGCGCAAAAAGCCCATATCGCAAAAGCGTCAGCACGTGCACAAAAGTATGGCCCGAAGATTTATGATTACCACCACAGCATTGCAAAATGCCGTGAGCGTTATGACAAAAGCAGCGAAAAAGACCGCCGAAATCGTTGTTATGAACGCGAAGCAGCAGACTACCGAAGCAATATTTTAAAAGCCGGTATTGGCTACATAGAGCCTGATTACTGGCTTATTGAAGAAGATGTTTCGGTTGCTGAAAATGCCGCAGGCACGATTTTAATGGGGGTGCTTACTGGTGGTGTTTATACCGCACTACAGGCTGCTAGTTTAGCAACCGGTGGCGATGGCGGCTTTAAAGACAAGCGCTACAAATACACCGATGACCCAGATCATTACCAGCTGCGTTTTTTACAACATCCAAATTTTCATAAGATGTTTGTGAGTGAAACGGGCTACCCATTTACGATTGAAAACTTAATGGCGTTTCGTGCTCACGAAACAACACAAAAGAAGCTTAGAGGACATTTTGCCAGCAAAGGGTTACAGCTTGAAAGTAACTGGAATGTGAATCAACGCCAAGCATTTGCTAATGCTGTAGCCAATAAGGTAACAAGTGAAGCTAATGCACAATGGCAAAGCGAAATGCGCAAACGCGGCATGAGTTTAAAGCCAAACTTAAGCTGGGTTGCGTTTCAGCTACACCCACAAATTCAAGCAAAAATTGCAGATAGAATGGGTGACTTATACGTAAAAAACATTCGCGCCGATTGGAATAAAAAGAACTTTAAAGACAAGGTGCTTGATCCAAACATTGCAAAGCGCACCGACAAATACCTTGCCATGCTCAATAGCTCAGAAGGTAAATTTGCTGATGGTGGCGAGTATGCCGAGTACGGTAAACAAGCATTGCGTTCGGTGATTATTCCGCCTATCTCGATGTCGTTGTCACTGTTTTTGATTTGCTTAACCTTTAGCAAGCTGCCGTTAAAACTGTGGCAATTGATTAAACCTAAGCAAGAAAAGCAACCAACCACTGCTGTATCTGTTTTGCAAAAGCTGATTATGCCTGCGCTGATTTTGATAGTGCCAGTAATGTTTGTGCATAACACCTTTACCGAAGACGACCAAAGCCCTGTTAACTACTTTTTAGACAAGGTCGATGAGTCGAGCAATCCGGTGTTTAGTTATGCGATTCGTTGGACTTTGCATGCCCAGCCTTTACTGCATCCGCTTGGTTTAAAGTTTGAAGAAAAATTGCATATTTACGAGAGCTTTAGCCCGCTGAGCCATGCTTTAGCCAAGGTTGATATTTTGCGCCACGGCGATGCCAACTTAAGTGCTGAGCAGCAACAGCGTAGACAATATCTGGTTGAGCAAAAAACTAAACTTACCGTTATCACAAATCCGGCAAATGCCACTATTCGCATTATGAATATCGGCCCTAAATATCGCCCCGGCATGACATTAAAAACTGGCGCTTATGATATTCAAGTGTCGGCGCCTGGGTATAAAACGTATCGACGTTGGCACCAAGTAGATGCTGGCGAACAAACATTAACCATTGATTTAAGCAATTAATTAAGCAAGGAATGAAAATGCAACATTGCCAAAATACGGTGTATGCCACCGATCTTCACTGTTGTGATTGTGGAGAAGCTCTTGAGCAAAAAAGACAAATGCACACGGTTGAAGAACTCAGCCCTGACTTGCTGGTTGATGTAAAAAACTATGCGCCACAAGCGAGTACGATCACAGGCGTTGTGAAATCAATGTATTACTATAAGCGCCGCTATAAAACCAATAAAGACAACATGCTATATGGTTATTGGTGGCTAGAAGTAGAAGACAAAGACGGCATTATTCATGAGTTTAGTGTTGATGCAGAAAAAGATGTGATTGCGAACTTACAAAAAGGGAATGTGATCACTGCTTTTCAGGAAACACCGTTAACGCTTAATTATCGAATTGCTGATGGCAATGCTAGGCGGGTAGTTAAAAATGACCGCTTTATGCCAGTTGTGATTGTGCATTTTGCCGATCAACAATATCGCAGCTGGGACAAAACCATTAGCCGAAACTACACTGGCGGAACGATATTGTGGCTGGTGCTAAGTGTTATTACATTCTTAATCATGTTGTTTGCTGCAAAGCTTGAGTTTTTGCCTGCGCTACTTGCGTCGTTGCCTGTGGCAATTGGGGTGTTTATGGCAGAGCACAACTACCATAAAAAAGCCAAAGCCAAACAAGAAGCAAAGTATGATGCGATTTTAGCGGCAACAGATGTGATGCTATCGACCACCCTAAATCAATTGGGTTATAACATGCTGGCAAGAACGCCAAGTAAGTCAGATGTTATTTGTATTTCGTGCCAGCAGCGTATTAGCCAAGATGCTGCACATTGTTATTGCTGTGGCGCTAAGCAACACGTTGAAGCGATTGCTGAAAAAGAACAGTCACTTGCAAAAGATGATGAGCAAGCCATTAGCATTCAAAAAGCGTTAGAGCCAAGCATAACAAAACCAACCAGTATTGCTGATCTTGAGCATGCCATTATGGATGAGTATAGCCTTGCTTATGAAAACGATTATGTGCATAAAAATGTTTGGGCACGTAACGAAAAAGGCACTATTCATCACCGTGCAGTGCTTGGCAAAGTATTAGAAAAAGAGCAAAGCGCACATGCCAATGAAACCCGCCAAACCGTGACCACCACAGAAACCACAACCACCTATCGAGGTGGCATGTATGTTGGTAGCGATGTAAAAGAGCGCGTTGAGGTTTATCGTAATCGTAGCACCACTTTAAAAGGTGAAATCATGCTCGAAACCGCATCGGGTGAGCCATTTATTTTTAAAGCGGGTGAAGATTTACTGGGCTCTGTTGATATTGGTGATTGGGTGTATTACGCCTACAGCAGTGTTGATACTAAGCGTTACTCTGAGTATTACCGTGAGTATGCGGTTAATGTGAGTAAAGACATTAAGTACAACAACTCTTCTGTCAGAAATTTTGGCATGGTACATGGCTTTAACCGTATGGTATTGCTTGGTCTTACGTCAGTAGGGCTAGCGTGGTACTTTGATGCCCAAGATTTTTACCCACTAGTTAATACACTTGTACCAGATGCTGGCATTGATTTACTCAATAATAACCCGCAAGTGGTTGAACACTTAGATGGCCTACCCGTTGCTGTGTTTATTGTGTTAAGTGTGGTTACAGGCGTTTGGGGCTTTATTTATAGCCAAATAAACGGCTCACGTTTAAAGCGTAGTGTGAAAAAGCTCGAAAGCATGATCACAAAATTTTCAAAACAGTTTGGTAAAGTTTCTGAGCAAATTAACAAATTGAACTAAAAAGGGTTTCGCATGCGTATTTGGCAATTAGTTTTAGCGGGTTTATTAGCGTTCAGCTCTCTTGTAAAAGCGGACCAAGAGCAATCTGTGGTACTTATTTCGATAGATGGATTTCGCTGGGATTACATTGAAAAACACCATGCAAAGCACTTAAAAGCAATCAGTGAACAGGGCGTGAGAGCAAACAAAATGCGCCCTGTTTACCCGACCAAAACCTTTCCGAATCATTTGTCGATTATAACCGGCTTATTGCCTGTTAATCATGGCATTGTCGAGAACCGCTTTTGTGATACTGAGCGTAACGATTGCTACAAAATGGGTAAAGGGAAAGACGACAGCACTTGGGTAAATGGCATTCCGCTTTGGAACCTTGCACAAATGCAAGGCTTAAAAGCCGCCACCTATTTTTGGCCTGAATCAGATGCGCGCTTTAACGGCATGCTGCCTGATTACTTTTATCATTATTCAAAACACAGTGATTACCAAAAGCGTGTTGATCAAATTATTCAGTGGTTGAGCTTGCCAAAAGCACAGCGCCCACGTTTAGTGATAAGTTATTTTTCGTTGGTCGATAGCATGGGGCACGAGTTTGGCCCTGATGCTAAAGAAACTTATGACGCAGTGCAAAAGCTTGATGGTTTAATGGCTGATTTATCGAACCGTTTAAGAGCGCTTGATGAAAACATTAACTTAGTGATTGTGTCTGATCACGGTATGGCGTCTGTAGATCCAAGCCTTAGTATTAAAATTGATAGCTTGCCGCAAGACAACAACTTCATAGTGCAAAACACCGGCCCTCGGGTTTTATATTATGCAAAACCAGATAGCAAAGCAGATATTAATGGATTCAGTAAAAAGCTTGCTCAAGCCGCTGATGGTCGCTATATCGTGCTAAGCGAGCAGCAAAAGCGTGATTATCACTATGATAAAGGCCCGCGCGTTGGCGATATTATTTTACAAACCGACGCGCCTCGGGTGTTTACCGACAGCAAAATGGCCGGTTATTTAGGCACTCATGGTTACGCCTATAGCGAAGATATGGCTGCAACCTTTATCGCCACCGGCCCCGCCTTTAAACAAGGCATACGTTTAGACGAAGTAAGTAATTTAGATGTGTACCCGCTGATCGCCAAAATTCTAGGCCTTGAGATTTTAAGCCCAATCGACAGCAACGGTGAAAGTTTATGGCCCGCGATTGAGTAGTAGGTGTGAGTTGGTGAGGGGAAAGGCTTTAGGGGAAAGTTGCTAGGGGAAAGAGTAAAGTTAGAAAGGGGAAAGGCGCTAGGAGCTGGGTATTAGGCGCTAGGTAGTAGGCGCTAGGCTCTAGGAGCTGGGCGCTAGGTACTAGGCTCTAGGACGCGATGTAAAATCGCTGCTACAGACTCGAAACTCGTTCCTCGTATCTCGTTACTCGTATCTCGCATCTCGTTCCTCGTATCTCGAAACTCGCTAACTTTCCCCTTTCCCCTTGAAACTAGCAACTCGTAGCTCGTTACCTACAACTTCGTTACCCACCCGTACTCACCATGGCTTTGAAACTTGTAGCTTTGCTTACCGGCATCAAATTGGCCTTGTAGGGTGTTTTCTGTGAGGGTCATCACGGCTTGATGGCCTGCTTTAGCATGATCATTGACCTTGCCAAATACACTTCTATCGCCATTGCTGGCTTCGATGATGTTACTAATTTCGACGGTGTAACTGAGGTATTCGTCGATGACTAAAATAAAGTGATCGCCAGGTTGTAGGGTTTTTAGGGTGTCTAAATCAAATTCGCTGAATGCGGTGTTTGCTAATTGGTCAGGCAAACGGCCTTGTTTGTATAGGTAATCGTGCGCGTGATTAGATAGCTGATTAAGCGGCGCAGTTAAGTTCACAATGGGCTGTGGGGCTATTTGGTCGGCTTCTGCTTTGTAAGAGGCAACAAACTGCTGTGTGCTTGGTTTTGTTTTAAAACCATCACTTTGAATGTGCCATTCATTCAGTGCAAATGCTGTAAGTGGCAGAATGAAGATTAATGCAAGCGTCCTGTTCACATGTTTCTCTTACGGGGTTTTATGTTAACTCATTGTTAGTTTTTACCTCAAGTTAACAACTCGGTCAATAGTTAATCACTAAGTAGTGGTTTTTATTATCGTGTCGATAAAATTAATTTGTTTTACTCGGCTCTGAATGCTGAGCATAATCCGCGTTTTTTTGTCACCGAAACTCCAAGACTAGAGGTACCTACCATGCGCGGGTGGATCATTTATAAAGATAGCCAAGGCTTGTTAAAGCAAGAAACCTATGAAGTTGAACGTTTACTTGCTGCAGCCAAAGAAGAGGGCATAGATTTACAAGTTTACTCGCCAGATCAATTTGATCTAACTATTACTCGTGAAGACGGTAAAAGTATCTTAATTGATGGTCAATCTGTTGAATTACCGGACTTTGTTATTCCTCGTATGGGTGCAAGTACAACCTATTTTGCGCTGGCGATTATCCGCCATCTTGAGCGTTTAGGTGTTTATTGTGTCAATAGCTCGCAATCAATCGAAACAGTGAAAGACAAACTGTTTGCACAGCAAATTCTTGCTGAATGTAATTTACCTACGCCGAATACCATGTTGGTTAAGTTTCCGGTGAATATTGATTTGGTTGAAAAGCAAATTGGCTTTCCTGTGGTTATTAAAACGTTATCGGGCTCGCAGGGCAGTGGCGTGTTCTTATCAAAATCAAAAGAAGAGTTTGATGACTTAATGCAGCTGATTGAAGCGGCAAACCCACAAGCAAACATCATTTTACAGCAGTTTGTTAAGTCGAGTCATGGTCGTGATTTGCGAGTACTTACTATCGGTGGCCGTGCTGTTGCGTGTATGGAACGTAACTCACAGGGTAAAAATTTTAAAGCGAATGTCAGTGCTGGTGGTACAGGTAAGTCATTTCCTATTACGCCAGAAATCGAATGGCTTGCAACCCAAACTGCGAACGTACTTAACCTTGATGTGGCTGGCATTGATTTATTGTTTGATGAGCAGCACTTTAAAATTTGTGAAGCAAACTCAAGCCCTGGTTTTGAAGGCTTAGAAGGTGCGTTGGGTATTGATGTAGCCAAAGAGATTTTGCACTTCATTCGCATTCGTTTAGGTATTTTTGATAAGCCAAAAGTTGTCGAAGAGCCTTGTTTAGAGGCCGTTTAAACTTTCAAAAGGCGTGGTTATAACACGCCTTTTTTGTGTCATCTGTATAGTAAATAAATCTTAAAATACTACAAAAGTGTACAGTGCCATCTGGCAAATCATAGGATATGGTAGATTTTTAATTGCCAAGGAGTGTGTGTACATGAGTCAGCTCATCAGTCGAGCAACCGCTGGATTAGTGGCCGTTATTATTGGCTTTACCAGTTCAATCGCGCTTATTTATCAGGTTGTTATGGTGTTAGGTGGCACACCTGATTTAGTTGCCAGCTGGGTGTTAATGCTTGGTCTTGCGATGGGCGTCAGCTCGATTGCGTTGTCTTATTACTACAAAGTGCCCATTCTTATCGCGTGGTCAACAACCGGAGCGGCACTCCTTATTTCAAGTGCCCAAGGTTATAGCTTAAACCAAGCTGTTGGCGCGTTTATGTTCTCGGCGGCGCTGGTGTTTTTGTCTGGTATTACCGGCGTGTTCGAAAAAATGATGAACAAGATCCCAAGCCAATTGGCTTGTGCCATGCTTGCAGGCGTGCTGGTGAATTTTGGTATTGATGTGTTCAACTTTATGAGTGAGCTACCTTTAGTCATTGGTTTAATGGTGGCTGTTTATTTATGTGGAAAGCGCTATTTTCCTCGCTTTGCTATGCTTGCAGTGGTTGTTGCGGGCTTTTTAATGGCTGGTGTGACTGGGCAGATTGATACCTCTAGCTGGCAGTGGAAAATGAGCGAGTTTGCTTACATTGCGCCTGAGTTTGACTTAAACGCCATGATAAGTGTTGGTTTGCCGCTGTTTATTGTCACCATGACGTCGCAAAACTTACCGGGTATTGCTGTTTTAAAAGCACATCATTACAAAGCTCCTGTATCGGCAGCGTTAAATGTAACCGGGCTTTTAAATGTATTTATTGCACCATTTGGTGGTTATGCCATTAACCTGGCGGCTATAACGGCTGCCATTTGTATGAGCCCTGAGGCCGATAAAAACCCAAGCAAACGTTATTGGGCAAGCATTGCTGGTGGTGTTTTTTACATTATTATGGCGCTCCTTGCGGCAACCTTGGTCGGTTTGGTAGCAAGTTTGCCACAGGCATTAATTTTGGCATTGGCAGGCATTGCACTCTTCGCCACCATTGCGAGTAGCTTACAACAAGCATTAACTGAGGCGTATTATACCGAAGCTGCGATCGTGACCTTTTTAGTTACAGCTTCAAACCTAACTTTGTTCTCTGTTGGTTCTGCGTTTTGGGGGATTGTTGCTGGCACGGTAACTTTGGTTATGACACGTAAGGATTAATGACACGCTTAAATATTAAAAAAGGCCCTAGTTACTGTATATAATAACTAGGGCCTTTTGTTATTTAAGTAATGGTTTTATCACTTCAAACATCGCATTGATATGGTCATCGCGGGTATTCAATGCAGGAATGTAGCGGTACTTTTCACCGCCTGCGTGTTCAAAGTTTTCGCGGTTTTCGCCTTCGAGTTCTTCTAACGTTTCTAAACAGTCAGCACTAAATGCAGGGCTTAGAATTGCAACATCTTTAATCCCTTCAGCAGGGTAGCTTTCAAGGGTTGCGTCTGTGTATGGCTTCAACCATTCAGCTTTACCAAAACGGCTTTGGAAAGTTGTTACAGCAAAGTCTTTCTCAAAGCCAAGTTTCTCTGCTACTAAACGGGTGGTTTGCATACAAAAGCAATAGTAAGGGTCGCCGTTTTCTAAAAACAGTTTAGGTGTACCGTGGTACGAAAACACCAATTTTTGGGGCGTGCCATGGGCATTAAGATCTTCGCTAATGCTAGCGGCTAGGGCATCAATGTATGTTGGGTTGTCGTGATAGCCATTAATAAAGTGTAGCTCAGGCACCCAGCGCCACTTACGAAGAACATTCGATACAGCATCAAACGTTGAGCCAATAGTAGTGCTTGAATATTGCGGGTACATTGGCAGTACGATCACGCGAGTGATGCCTTTTTCGCGCAGCTCTTCAAGGCCCGCTTCAATTGAAGGGTTTCCGTAGCGCATGGCCATGACCACTTCAGTGTCGTGGTGTCCTTTGTTTTTTAAAAGGGCTGCCAATTTTTTGCTTTGCTCTCGGGTAATATGCGTGAGCGGTGAGCCGTTTTCAGTCCAGATGCTTTTATAAAGTGCTGCTGAGCGTTTTGGGCGTAACGTAAGTACAAAGCAATAAAGGATGAATATCCAAATAAAGCGTGGGATCTCGACAATTCGAGGGTCCGATAAAAACTCGCGTAAATAAGTTCTAAGTGCCGCGGTAGTAGGGGCGTCTGGGCTCCCTAAGTTGGTCAGTAAAATGCCCGTTTTTTTGTTGAATCGGCCGTCATGAGGCTTATCGGTAATGGCGGAAAATCGCGACACTGAGTGCTCCTATATGAAGTAATCGTAATATAAATCACATTGTAACGAAGTAAGCTGATTATGTGATCACTTTATTCGCTAATTTTTGATCATGATCCTGAAAGGATTCGGTTTTCTTGCTTCAAGCTGCTGCAGCTTTGCAATTGATTTTGCACCAAACACATGCCCTTTAGGTAATAACAAAATACCGTCGTAGCTTCTTAGTGCGTGCCCAAGTACCATGCCGTTTTTAAGATCTTGAGCCGAGATAATTTTCATGGTGCCGACTTTTTGATCGCTGGCACACTTAATTTCTATGTTGTTAAGGGCTTCTAGGATTTTAGGGTGATAATAGGTTCCGCTATATAGCTGTAGTTGATCACGTGCTCTTTCAAAGTCACTTTCGTCTGCGCTCTTGAATTGTTCAACTGCTAGCCAAAAATCTCTTGCTACCGCTAATATCATAGCTTTTATCGGAATTTCTTTTCCTTTTAAGCCTTTAGGTTGGCCTGTCCCATTGTAATGTTCGAATTGGTAATAAATAGCCTCCGAGACATCATGTAAATGGGTAGCAGGCATGAGCATTAACTGCGCGGTACTTGGATGGGTGTAAAAGATTTTTTTTTGGTTTTCGGTTAGTTCTCTGGTTGGCTTTTTATAAAGCTCAGGCTCCATAGCGAGCAAGCCAATTTGTGCAAGATAACCTGTTATTTCTGCTCTTTCAATTCGCTGTTTTTCTAAGCCAAGGCTTTGTGCTAGTTGCTTACAAGTTGTGGCTATATTTTGCGCTTGGTTACCATCTAGGTAGGGGTTAGCGTTTATAAAGTTATATAAGATTTCGAAGGTGGTACGGTGCTCGTGTTTTTCACGCTCGTTGACTTCTTCGAGTTGTTTGAGCACTTTTCGAATTTGTAACGTACGCTTTTCTACCATTTGCTCAAGGTTGTTGTTTAGCTCTTTTAACTGGCTGTTTTGCGCTTTGATTTTTTGCTCTAACTGCTTGTTTTGGCGCTTTAATGAGGTTTTTTCTATGCCATCACTAATGTTTCGTAGCAGTAATTCGTTTTGCCATGGCTTTTGGATATAGGCATGAATTTTACCTTTATTGACAGCGGCAATGGTGTTGTCGATATCTGAGTAACCGGTTAGCAAAATTCGGTGTGGTTCTGGGTCTATATTAAGTGCTTGTGCAAAGAAGTCGGCGCCGTCCATGTTTGGCATACGCATGTCGCAAATGATCACATCAAAGCTATAAGTAGCCAAAACCTTTAGCCCTTCAAGTGGATCTGAGCAGGCTTTTGCAGTGATGTTATTCGCTGATAACAGGCGCAAAAGAGTCCTCAAGACGATTTCGTCGTCATCAATGCATAAAACCTGAATATGTTGCTTGCTAACTTGTTCTGCCATACCGTTTTACTATGAGTCATCGTTAATCAATAACATAGCCTTAAATCAAGCCTTGTGCTAGGTTTTAAAAGAGACAAACAGAGTTTGAGACGAATATGGATGACTTTAAGCAAGCCTATTTGTTAGAAAAAGCGGCCAGAGAAGAAGCTGAACAATTGCTCGCAGACAAAAGCCGTATTCTAGTGGCATTAAACAGTGAGCTTGAGCAAAAAATTGCTGACTTAGAGCATCATCAAGCTATGTTCATTCAAGCCGAAAAAATGGCCACTTTAGGCACTCTTTGTGCTGGGGTTGCCCATGAAATAAATAACCCTCTTGCCTATAGCATTAGTAATGTCGATTGTTTAAAAAATTACTGTAATTACTTTAGCGAGTTACTTGCTGTATGTGATGAATTTGCCTGCAACGATACTGATAAAGCCACGTTTTGTAAGCAGTTAACAGAGCTTAATAAAGTGCACTCGTTTCGCTTTATGGCTGATGACTTACCTGAACTAATAAGCGACACCTCACAAGGCTTGCAAAGGATCAGTAAAATTGTTGCCAATTTACTGGATTTTTCTCGGCCAAAAGGTCACGACAAGCAATTTGCCGATATGACCGAGGCGGTAAAAAGTGCCGTTAAACTACTAGCAAACCAACTCCGTGATTGTAATTTACAAACCCAATACAGTCCTATATCGCAAAGTTGGTGTAACTTACCCGCAATAAGCCAAGTGATTGTTAATATCTTAATTAATGCCAAACAAGCTTGTGATAATTTAAGCGCAAAAGCTGAAATATCCGTTGCTGTGTATGAACTTGAGCAGCATATTTATATCGATGTTGAAGACAATGGCGCCGGTATGTCAGAAGAAACCATTGCGAAAATATACGATCCCTTTTACTCCACCAAACCCGTTGGAGAAGGTACCGGCATGGGGATGACCATGGTATATGCCATAGTGCATGAACATCAAGGATGTATTGATATTCAAAGTACAGAAGGAATGGGCACACGAATTAGCTGCGTGTTCCCGGTACAAAGTCAGGTCAGGAAGACTGTAACTAGCTGACAGTATTTCAGTTGTTGCAAAAATTTGTGAATTCGCTAGGGTAGGAATACACCCTTACCAAAACAACATGTAAAGGCTCAATATGCTTAACCAACAAAGTTCGGATGTATTTAAAAATTACCTCGCTAGTCAAAGCGAAACTAATCAAGTCAGCTTGGATCAAGTGATTGGCTATATGTCTGGTTTGTTAGCCTGCTCAGAGTTTTTTGGTGAGTCAGAGTTAGCAAATTATATTGCCGATAATGATGAAGCGGTATTCAACACCTTAATGACAGATTCAGAGCCGCGCGATGCAATGATTGAGCTGCTCGACAACGTTACCGAAGCACAAGTTGAACAAAAGAAAATCTTAGCCGAATTATACCCAAATGAAGTTAACAGCAATGAACCAAGCCAAGCACTACAAGACTTTTGTAGCGGGTATATTGCAGCGTACATTGTGAACCAAGATATTTGGCACAGCGATTTACAATTTTTACTCAAGGCTGATTCGCAGCAAGAAAACGAAAGCGAAGATGGCCAGTTGTTTATTGATAATTTTGAAGCAACACTCGATTTACTTACTACTTTTGCAATGTGGGATCAGGCGCTGGCAAATCATCCTGAACCAGAAAAACTAGGCGAAGGGTTTGTCACCTTCTTTAATGCGCTAGACGAGAGCTTATCTGAGATTGCCACTATGGCGTTAATGCTTGAAGATGAAAAGCTGGCGATGCTTGAGCAAGATCAGTAAACATTTCCCTCCTCAGTGGAGATAAGCTGATAGTTGCATTATTTTGCTTATTTCTACTGAAAAATGAATAATCCCAACCTTAAAAACTCCATTAATACTACAAATGGAAATATTTATACCTAAGTCGTACCTGATTTTTCTTTCATTTTGTGGATTTGTTGATAGGATGTTTTGCAAGAGTTAATTCGCAGGCTTGAGTTAGCTTTCAAAATCGTGATTTCTAAAATCAACAACACGTGCTTAGTGCTTTTCTTAATTTCTCCAAAAGGGGCGTCTTTTTGTTTTAAGGAAAGCCGGAATATCAACAGGATACACATGACAACACATTCTTTAAGTATGCTGGCCGTTGCGGTTAGTGTGGCTGTTTCTGCGACTTCAGTGCAGGCAGCAGAGCAAGCATCTGCTGTAAAAGCAGATAAAAACATCGAACAAATCTCTGTATTAGGCTCGCGGGTTGCCAATCGTACGGCTACCGAATCAACATCGCCGGTTGATTTGATTGATGCTGACGACTTAAACAAAGGTGGTTTCACTGAACTGGGCCAAAGTCTGCAAGCGACGGCTCCTTCATTTAACTTTTCTCGTACGCAAGTGTCAGATGGCTCTGACTTATTTAGACCTGCGACTCTTCGTGGTTTACAGCCAGACCAAACGTTAGTGCTTATAAATGGTAAACGCCGCCATAACCAATCTATTTTTGGTTTAAATGGTACTGTAGGTGCCGGTGCTGCGGGTACCGATATGAATGCGATTCCGCTTACTGCGTTAAAAGGCGTTGAAGTACTTCGTGATGGTGCTGCTGCGCAATATGGTTCTGATGCGATAGCCGGTGTTATCAACTTATCGTTAAACGATTCAACGGGTGTTACAACGGGCTATGTGCAAGCGGGTAGCACGGGTGAAGGCGATGGTGACACTATTTCAATGGGTTTAAACCGTGGCTTTGATTTAGGTGATGAAGGCGGCTTCATTAACTTTTCTTTAGAATACCGTGATGCTGATGGCACCAACCGAGCTGAACGTGATACTGGAGGCTCAGTTGATGTACCAGCCGGTACGCTGTCTGACGAAGTTCGTTGGGGACAGGGGAATGCTGATAGCGAATTTACCTCTGTGTTTTATAACATGGCATTACCATTTGGTGAGACCGAGCTTTACTCATTTGGCGGATACTCAAACCGTACTGCCCTAGGTAATGGTTTTTACCGTAACTTTGACCAAGCAGCGAAGAACGTTGTGCAAGTATATGGCGATGGCTTTTTACCTCGTATCGATAACGAAGCCGAAGATATTTCGTTTTCACTTGGTTTGCGCGGAGAGCTAAATCCAGATTGGAGCTATGACGTATCTGCCGTATATGGTGAGAATAGCTATGATTTCACTTCAAAAAATACTCTAAATGCGTCGTATGCTGCTGAATATGTGGCGAATAACCCAGATGCAAGTGATGCTGATATTGCTGCTAATGCGGGCCCTTCAGGCGGATACTCAGGTGGCTTTAGATTTGATCAAACAACCGTTAATGCAGACCTTAATGGTATTGTAGATATTGGTCGCAGCGAGCCATTATACGTATCTGTGGGTGCTGAGTACCGTAAAGAAAATTATGAAATCGTGCCGGGCGAAGAAGCCTCTTATGCATGTGGTTTAGCTAATTCAGATACCTCATACCCTGCGGTAAACGACAGCAGCGTATTCGCTGAGTGTGGTTTCCAAGCTTATAACGGTTTACGCCCTGAAGCGTCAAACAAAGAGAGCCGTCACAGCTATGCATTTTATGTAAATGCCGAAACGCTGATCACGGACGCATGGCAAGTAAGTACAGCGCTTCGTTATGAAGACTTCTCTGATGCAGGTGATGACATCATTGGTAAGCTAGCAACGCGCTATGAAATTACCGATGACTTTGCCGTGCGTGGTGCGATTTCTTCTGGCTTTAGAGCACCATCACTGCAACAAAGTGCCTATACAGCCTACACCACCAACTTAGGTGCTGGTGGCGTGTTATTGCAATCATTCACAGCAACAGCGGGCTCTGATTTCCCATCAGCACTTGGCGTTGATAGCCTTGGCCTTGAAAGCTCAGAAAACTTAAGTGCAGGTTTTGTTTACAACGTAACTAGCGATTTATCGCTAACCGTTGATTTTTACCATGTTGCTATTAAAGACAGAATTACCCTTGGCAGCTTAATGTCGGCGGACGATGTTTCATTTAGTGCCGAGGCCGTGGCCGCGCTTAATGCAACAGGAGCACAGCAAGCTAACTACTTCTCAAACTCAGTTGATTCAACCACCAAAGGGGTTGATATTATTGCTTCGTACACCACCGATTTGTATGACGGTAATTTCTCAGCAACCTTTGCGGGTAACATTAACGAAACTGAAATTGATGATGTAAATGCACCTGAGGGGATTCCTGAGTCAATCGCCCTTGATGATTTACAACGTAGTTTCTTAACAGACGGTCAACCTGGTGAGCGTGCAACGCTAACGTTTGAATACGATCGTGGTGATTTCAACAGCATGCTACGCTTTAACTACTATGGTGAAACAGACGTTAAATACTTTGGTAATGACCACATTGGTTTACCTGATGAGTTATCACCTACCGGTGAGTTTAAAGACACAAGCACGGTAGAATCAGCGGTATTAGTGGATGTTAACGTGGGCTATCAGCTAACTGACGAACTCATGCTATCGGCGGGTATTGATAATATCTTTGATGTAACGCCAGACGAGCTAGGCGAAGATGAAGCGCTTGATTTTATTACGAATAAAGCATTCAAATACCCTGTTCGTGCACTACCTTATGGTTTTGATGGTATGACCTACTACGCAAAACTAAGTTTTAGTTTTTAATTCCTAAGTTGATATGAAACTTAAATAGCGCCTAACGGCGCTATTTTTTTGCTTAATTGTAGTATTCGACATTTTTCACTCTAATTAATGACAGCTGTCTTTAATTAGAAAGTTGCAAGGGGAAAGTTAGCGAGAGTAAAGGGGAAAGTTAGCGAGAGTAAAGAGGAAAGTTAGCGAGAGTAAAGGGGAAAGTTAGCGAGTTTCGAGGTGCGAGATACGAGACATGAGATGCGAGACACGAGTCTGTAGCAGCGATTTTATATCGCGTTTCTCTCGAACCTAGCCATGTAGGCGTTATGCTTGCATGGCGCGCGAAATAAATTTCACGCCTACGTCTACTAGTTTTACATTTGAGTGGTGTTTGAGAGCTCATGGCTGAAGCCATTCCTACGAACGCATCAGATTTATATCGCGTTTACTCTCG
>NZ_JAYMDY010000033.1:0-18880 GCF_037027245.1 Pseudoalteromonas sp. CH_XMU1449-3 | reverse complement strand
TTTACCTGAGGGTAGTTTCGGCTGTTGTGAATATGGCGAGGAGCCTATCTCTGCAGAAGCTTTCAATAAACTGGTAAAAGAAACTTCATTTACCAATGTCAGCAATGTCACCTAACAAACGCATTAAATCGCTCGCAAGCTCGCTGGGACGCTAACACATGGGCAGCGCCACTTCGTTCCTAATTTTAGCCCATATGTTATCGCCCTTTATGCGGGTGTTAGGTGTACTTGGTGTTTACTTCTGAACCAAATTATTCTCAATATACTCATGAGGAACTTTTAGATGTTTTAGAGCATATTGATCGGGATAAATATCATCATAGGTATCAAATTGTACTTAAAGAAATAGACAATAGAAATAAAGGTATTTCTCCAAAAACTAGCTCTAAATGTAAGCCACCAATAAGTTCTGTTAAAAACGATGATAACGTTGTAATCAAAGCAATAACTAACTTAAGGTTAAATACCTCGCGGCTTTTGAAAACTATTTTTCTTTTAGGTTGTATTTTTACTTTCTTGGCATTTGTGTTTACACCACAATCCGAGGGGTTCGGTGACTTCGTAGCTTTTATAGTGTTTTTATTTTTAAGCCCATTTTTACTTGTTTATTGCATTCATGCAGTAAAAAATGGAGAAATAGAAATTAAAGCAATAACTGTTAAGCGCAGTGAATCACCCGGTTGTTTTTGGTTAGGTATCGTCACGTATGCAACATTTTCAATTTTTGTTTTGTTTACTCTAATTTGGAATACATACACCTAACAAGGTAAATTAAAAGTGCGGACAAAAACAGTTGGCTTTGTTCGTGCATCACAAATTTTGCAACTACTTTTTGCCGTTTATCGCGGCGTTAGCTATATAGTGTAATCGAATGAGAGTTTTAATCTATTTTTTATTGGTTGGTTTAATAGCTTGTAGTAATAATTATCAAGTTTCTACAATCAATTACAAGAATTTAACAAAATCTCAAACTTTTACATTAACGAGTACATGTGGAGATAAAGTTATAGCTATTAAGATAGAAGGCTATGGAAACTCTACCGGTTCTTCCGTTATACATTTGATGCTAAACGGTGAAGCGTATGAATCTGAAACTCTAGATGGTGAGTTCAAATTTAAATGGTCTGGTGACTGGTACAGCGAAAAGGCTATTATTCGTTACATTGCAAACTCAGATAGCATAACTAATTTAACTTTGAGCTACAGAATGGAATGTGTATAGCTAACAAATCAATCAATGGACGAAAAACAGTTGGATTTACTCACTGCTTTCGTTTTTTAGCCAATAATTACCTCCTAAACAGGGCATTATATACCCTTACAAAATATGGATATTGAACTACTATATGCTGCTAAAGCGGCTCACAAAAAATCGATATATCATCGAGATTCTTTGCGAAATAGCAATAAATGTGGTTGTTTCTCTTGCCTCGATATATTCGATTACAAAAATATCCTATATTGGACAGATGATGGGGATACAGCTCTTTGTCCAACTTGTGACATAGATTCAGTCATTGGCGATGATTCTGGTTATCCTGTTACAGAAGAGTTCTTATCAGCTATGCAACAAACCTGGTTCAGTCCGTAATGAGTATGGGCAAAAAACGCATGGCTTGTACTCCATCGTCGCTAATTTTAACCAAGCTTTATACGCCCCATATTGCGATGTATTTGTGTTTAGGAGTGATGTAATGAACGAGCTGAAGGGAATGACTGTAAATGAGCGGCTTTTTACACTCAATAAATTTGAAGCATTCGATGAAGCAATTAAATCTAAAAGTACTCATCAGGCAGTGAACATTCTAATTCAATGTGAGCTGGCCAGAGAAGAAGCTTTAAAAATCGTAAAAACGATTTTCCAAACCCCCGACAAATATGGATACTAATATATCGGTTTGGTTCAGTTTTGAAGCACACATAGCAAGGCACTTAAAATTGACCGGACGCGTAACATTTGGCTCGCGCTTGTTCCTTGCAAATTATAGCCAAGTTTTAGTTGCCGCTTAGTGTGGCGTTAGCTTTGTGAGAGAATTGTTTGCATCCTATCGAATTAACTTTCTATAGATTAGTATCCAGAGAAATCGAATTATCTGACTTCGAGAATTGGGTGTACACGGAAACTACACTCGAACAAACCTTAGACTCTGATGATTATCTCGAAATCATTTCAATAAACTACAAAACGCCTTCCAGGTTATATCAAGCCCAAAAAGTGCTCTCAAAGTATTTTTCTATGGGTAAATATTATGAATGGAGTATTCGCAACATCCTCCATAAAATAATTGCTAAGCCGCACGATGTGGATAAATATATCGAGCAATGCTATGACCTATATTGCGAAGGATTTGGTTTCATGGATAACCTTGGGTTGGGTTACGGTCTTGGTTTAACTTGTCCAGATGGTTTTAATGATAAAGTTGATGAATTCTACCCTCACATTGCTGAAGAAGCTGAAAGAGTAATATTGTGGCTAGATATAAGGAAAATACTAATAACGGGCCATAGTGGTGAGTATCGGGGTATCGAATACGATGATAATCGAAGCCACAAAGAAAAAGAGCCAACAAGTTATAAAATACAAAAATCAAAAAAGTAGTGGCAGTTTTGGTTGTAAGTACAACTAACAAACGCACCAGGTGATGTGACTGCTAAAGCCTGGCTCTGTTCCGCTACTATTCATAATTTTTAGACAAACATTATTACCCCCTTTACAGGGCAAAAGGTTTCTAAATGAGATGGTATCTCGCACTATTCATCATTGCAGCGCTTGCGGGTTGTGGAAAAAACACTTTACCTTCTGGGCTAAAGATGGAGAAATCTAAGGTTTTAACTTCTTCGCTTGGGCATAAGGCATATATTGTTGAAACAAGTTCTGTAAGTGGTGATGTTACTCAAGTATTTCTTGATTTTGCTAACGGCACTTGTGGTGTAGGAGTCTTAGCTTCTTATCAATTGAATGCTGAGTTCAAGCTGACTTGGTTGACTGGCAGTGAA
Source organism: Pseudoalteromonas sp. CH_XMU1449-3 (assembly GCF_037027245.1). Classification (NCBI taxonomy): domain Bacteria; kingdom Pseudomonadati; phylum Pseudomonadota; class Gammaproteobacteria; order Alteromonadales; family Pseudoalteromonadaceae; genus Pseudoalteromonas; species Pseudoalteromonas sp. CH_XMU1449-3. The sequence goes on along the minus strand of NZ_JAYMDY010000033.1, from coordinate 15,883 downwards.
TTACAGATTAAGAAAACTAAGCCTCTTGAAGTTCAATATAATGCTTCGTGGCCATTATTACGCTGTTCTAATCACGTGGTTAAAGTTAGCGTCGTAGAGTTCGAAGCTAACAATAAAATTTAAAATGAAAAAATATTGGCTGGCGTTTATTCTTCACGCACTGTAGCAAACAAGTAGTTGCCCTTTTATTTAGTAATTAGATAAGCGTTTTGTATCTATTCTGAGAGTTTAATTGTTAGGTTTAAACATCAATTGAGAGACAGCAACTAGCAAATTCACCATCCGAAGTTCCGCGAAGAGCCAATTACTGACCATCAAGCATGACTCGTTACTGTCCCAAGACGTGTTTAGGCGAATTTTAAAAGAGCGAACATCGGCCGTTCACAATTGCTTTTCTATTTCGTCAAAGTCTATTGCTCGCATAGTCAAGAAAACGACCCAATCGCTCGTTTTTATCCTGAGGTAAAAGCGAGAACTCCTAAATTTTAATAACACTGGTAATTAGTTAACAAGTTTGTTAGAAATAATCTAATAAGAAAAATGCGCGATTAGCTCGCTATAAACATGTTATATGCCTAAGAGAGTTATATGATTATTGCTATTTTTGTAGTTTCATTTGTGGTCTATGTTTGGCTCTGCTTGGCTACCGTAAAACTCCATAAACATGTAGCAGATAATCTTGAACGGGTTAATCGACGTAATTTGCTAAACTTATTCAGCCAATATATTTTGTTTCTGTTGTTTATCGTTACCTACATCCCGTTTAGTATATTCTTCCCTGCGTGGTTAAATGCAAAACTTAGTATTGTGCAAGAGTCCCAAAATGTAACCATTGTTTTCATTTTACTGGGATGTTTAACGCTAGCAATTACTATGTGGCTAGGTTATAAAAAAACTAAGCAGGTTAATTGGTAATCGGCATATAACAAGTCAATTAAATGGAATTTAGATGAAAACGATAGTCGGTTTACCTACGATAAAGAACTTTCAAAGGTGCGGTATATCACCGCAATCTCTCTTTAAAAGACTAGCGATTTATTTTGATGAAATCGTTTTTCATAGCAACGGATGCATGATAGAAAACGGCCAGACTTACGGACTAGCATCAAATTTTCTTTCCATTGTTTCTGCTAGTGATATGTATGAAGCAAGTGCACTTGCATCCAATAAAGAATTCAAAAATCTATTTGTAAATTGTTGGGATTACTTGGAGGACGCTGATGATTTCGAAGAAAGCCTTTATGACTCAGTAAATAATGATGTTTTGAATAAAATATTTTCGTATGCATACGAACAAAAGCAACCGGAAGGAGAGTTCATTCTTACAAAAGAGTTTAAGCAACTATGTGGAGATATGTGGGCAGATATAAGGCTTTATGCTGGATTTAAAAATTTAGAGCCTAATGTTGCCGGAAATTTAGGCCCTCAATTTGCGAATGCAATGACAAATGTTGCTAATAATGAAGGGTATTCGTTAAATGAGCTATCACAAAATAGCAATATGATACCTGACTTTTCAGATTTAAGTTGGGAGCAAATATTTGAACTCCGTAAAGATAAGTGCGTAACTAACTTTCGCGATAAAATCGAATCTTCGCTAAAAGATAATCCAGATAATTTAACTACGAGTATAGATTCCGAAATAATATCGGCTTTGTGGGATATTACAAATTACGCAAAACCAAATATAGCAATGACTACCCTTAATGGTATTTTAACTAATTGCCCTTCTCCTATCATAGTAAATCCTTATGGCGTGGGTAAATCAATCAAGGAGGGTTTTGATGCTAAAAAATTATTAAGGGATAAGGGATGGGTTTTCTTTATTCAAAAAGCTAAAGAAGAAGCTGAAACCGCCTCTAACAAGCGCATTAACCGTGACAAATAAAGCTTGGCTTTTGTCACTTCGTTCCTCAGTTTAGCCAAGCTATTTATTTGCCCGTTATGCGGGCGTTAGAAGGCTTGAAAGGAGAGCAAATTGGCCACACAAATAATAGAAGAGAACAATATCCTTACTTTTTTCAAAGAGCACCCCATACTTGTTTTGACGTTCTCTGCTTTACTGTGCTCTGCCGTTGGGTATTGGACTGAGTATTCTCTTTTACGTGAATTCGGCCTAAATATTGTTGTGTTTGCTGAAGCCGATGACTTTTTCCTTGCTGGCCTTAAAAACCCTAAAGTATTCCTGTTTGCCTTTCCTGCATTCGCAGTAGGAATTGCATATATATCTATACGAGTAACAAACTTAGCAAAAGAACAAGAATATATTGCTCGAGAAGAGTTAGAGATTCAGCGAGAAATTGAGCGGGCTAACTTTGATGGTGAAAAAGATCACGCTTTGCGCTTGCAAGAAAAACAGAAAGAAATGAAACAATACTATAAGGCTAAATTGACCCAGCAGAGGCGCAGAGCTAGCTTAATGATATTACCCATGATTATATTGGGTGTTGTGTTAATTTTTGCTACGTTACATTTTGAGATGGAGTCGCATCTAGACCGTGTCGTTAATAGCCCTGAACACATGTCAACAATTGAATTGCGTACTGGACAAAGGTTACCTAAAGACAACGGCGCACCTATAGTATTTATTACGGCAACCGAAAAGTTTATGTTTTTTTATCAGCATGACTCGAATAATGATATGAGCACTATAGCCGTCCCAATAGCGAGTATCTCGGACGTATCATATTCTAAGTTTGTGCAGCCAAAACCACCTTCTAACAAGTCAATGCAGCCGATCGCTAAAGCGCCGGCTGATTGAGGCGTTAGCAATCTCAAGGAGTCAGAGTGATTATCAAGAATCGTGAAATAGTAGTTGAGCCGGGTAGTCCATTTTTGAATGATGAACTAAATAGGCTTGAAAGTGCTGAAGTTCTTACTCAATTCGTTCTTTCTACTCAAGACCCAATGGTTGTTTGTATAGATGCGCCTTGGGGACAAGGAAAAACTACTTTTCTTAGGATGTGGGAACAACATCTTAAAGATAATGAAGTACCAACTATATATTTTAACGCTTGGGAGAATGATTTTACAGATGATGCACTAGTTTCAATCATTGGTGAAATTAGCTCTGGAATTGATGAACTCTCTACACCTGAAGATATTTCTAAAACTAAAGAGTACCTAGATAAGGCTAAGGGGTTTGGAGTTACGTTGTTAAAAAGAACTGTTCCTGTTGCAGCAAAAGTCGCAACAGCTGGCGCTTTAGATCTGGATAAAGTAACTGAACAAGCTCTTGCTGGTTTTGCCGAGTCTATCGCGAAAGAGGAACTAGAAAGTTATGAGAAATCAAAAAATACTTTATCTGCTTTTAGAGGTTCACTGCAAGAACTAGCCACAAGCATTTCATCTAAAGAAGACCCTAAACCCTTGGTATTTATTATTGATGAACTTGACCGGTGTAGACCCAACTTCTCAATTGAAGTGCTTGAGAAAGCAAAGCACTTCTTTAATGTAAGTAATATAGTATTTGTATTAGGTGCAGATAAAACTCAACTTGGACACTCAATTAAGGCTGTGTACGGACAAGATCTCAATGTAAACGGTTATTTGAGGCGGTTCATAGACTTTGATTATCTTTTACCACCTCCAGAGAAAGGGCTTTTTGTTAAAGCGCTATTTAAGAGATTTGACTTCAATAGCTATTTTTCAACGAAAACTGGAAGAGATTCACAATACGAAGGGCGTCAATCCTTAGAAATGTTCTCTGAACTTTTTGAAATATATAATCTTACTTTAAGAGAACAGGAGCATTGTTGTTCTTTGTTAAGCTTAGCAATTAGAACAACTCCGAAAGATTATGCGCTTTATCCATTATTCCTCTGCTACCTAATCGTTTTAAAAGTCAAAGAACCTGATCTTTATAAGTCCTTTGTAAATGAAGAAATGACTCCAACAGCTTTATTTGAACATCTTTCTTCTAAACGCGGAGCCGAAAAGCTAATCGCCAACAATTACGGGGCAGTTCTAGAAACATACATAATGACATGTAAGTCTCACCGTCATGGTACTAGTGACGTTGTAGAAAAATATAACGAAGTTGTTAATTCAACTACTGCTACTGATGAGCAAAAATCCCGAGCAAAAAGAATCTTAGAGCTAATAAACAAATTCGAGTGGGATGGCGGTGTTGGCATTTTAGGCTACTTAGTAAATAAAATAGAGATAGCGTCTAGGTTCAGCTCATAGATTGCTAACAAGTCAATTCAGCAGGACAAAAAACAGTTGGTTTTGCTCCTGCGTCGCTAAGTTTAACCAACTATTTTTTGCCTCTGATTGAGGCGTTACTGATTAAATACTCTAACTCATTTATGTCCCAAAAAGTGCATTTCAACTATTTAACATCAAGTTCCATTACAACACCGTCTTCATCGTCCTCTTCGGTGACCACAAAACCAAACTGAGAATAAAATTTGCGCATCGTATGGTGGCCAGGCATGTAGAGTATGGTTATTTTTTTACATTCTGGAATTTTTTTCATCTCGTTAATTACTAATTCTGTTGCGATTTTACCTATACCTTGGCCTTGATATTTTACATCAACCATAAACTGAGCAATGTAAAACTCATCAGGTAGCCCTTCTTCAAGCTCTTGGTAGTATTGAATAAAACCGACAACCTCATCTTCACGATATATTGCTCGATTAACATAATGGGGATAAAAGCTTGATTCAGCGATAGATTCTGAATTTAACGCTACGTAATCCTCTTGCTCTTTAGTTATTTCTAAGTGAATTACATCCAGCCAATTATCCTTCGTAACATCACGCAAAGTTACATTCATAAAATTCCCTTTATTTATTTTTTAGTAAATGTATAGATATGGGTAAAGTTAATAAAATCAATACTTAATTTGCAAATATGATTTTAACTATTTACGACAACTTTTAATTTAAAATCGCTTGGTCGTTAAACCACCAAGTTTATTTGGTAATCAAATAATCGGGAGCACCGCCAAGCGATTTAGTCTTATTTATTGCCCCGTTAAACGCTTTGCAAATGAAATCGCATAGGCTGTTGAGCGTAATTTAAGTACTTTGTCATCGCTTGGCATAAAGCCTTTAGACAACAGGTTTGGGTCATAATTTGTGAGGTCGCAGCCTGATTCACCTGTCGATTCTATGGTGAGCTTTCCTAAATTAATTGTTTTGCGCTCCGCAGGCCAACGAACTGAAGGGTCAGTTAATGCATCACCTGGCTCGGCTAATTCAGCTTGAAAACGATAATGCACCTTCCCTTTCGCTAAATCTTCTTCAAGTCGCTTAGCCAGAAATGATTTAGGGAAGGTTTTCATTTGCTCTTCTGTTAGCACCTGTTCTGGCTCTTCTGGCACCATGGTCCATCTAAAGGCATGCTTAGCGCCCTTTTCATCAACCATGTAAAAGGTATGCACACCAAAATAACGCGAAGACACATACGATGTTGGCGGGTTATGGCTTTGTAGCCAATTAAATTGCCCTAAGGTACTCGGGTTTTGCTCTCTGTATGCTTTTACTTTTGCAAAATCGATTTGCCCTGTTTTCTCGTCAGGTAATAAGGTACTAAGCAAACCAAAAAACGCTTCTGGGCTGTTGCCTGCAAACACTGGTGTAGTTAGCCCTGCAATATTGTGTACATCACCATTTTCTAGTACAAACTGCACCCCCATTCCTCGCGGCGAGCGTGATGTTTCATCAGCATGAGGGTTACCCCCGCCCATAGAAAAGCGAATATTTGTTTTTGACGGTGCGTTAAATAAAGGGCTAACTGAATACTGCTTTGCTGCTTGATTAGGTGTAAATGTGCCAACAGCGCACACCCCTTTGGCGTGACCTTTTCTGATTCCGGGCTGCTTTCCTGAAAGCTTTTCAAATAAATTAATAAAATCTTGCCCGTTTACTGGTTGCTCAGCAAAACTTGCTGTTGGTAAAACAAGGTACACAGCACAAACTAAAGACTTAATTTTTAGCATTTATCCATCCTTTAAACTTAGTTCCAACAAAAATGACCAGACTAACCTGAAAATCATTTCATCAGAGCTAATAAATATTTTTACCAACAAAAACGCTACAAACATTTAATAAACTTAGAATATTTATTTAACTACCGTTTTTTTAAAAGCTGCTAACTTTAAATTTAGGATCCTAAAAACTGCTGTGGCGCCCAGCATTTTAAAAATAATCCGTGGTATTAATCACGACTATGGCTAGTCCACTTAATCGTAAATTTTGTGGCTTGGTCAAAAACAACAAGGACCTAATTATGGTGAAACAAAATAAAAAAACCACTGCAAACGCTGATGTAGATATGACCTCTATGCTTGATATTGTGTTTATCTTGCTGATATTTTTTATCGTCACAACCTCATTTGTTAAAGAGCGCGCTATTGAAGTCAATCGCCCTTTAGCAAAACCAAGCCTTGAAAACCCTAAAAAACAAGCGCAATTTACTATCACTGAAAACGACAGTATTTATTTTGCAAACCGGCTTATCACACCAGAACAGATAATCGCTAACCTTGCGTTATTTGCCGCACAGTTTGAAATGACCAACGTGCAAGTAACAGCAAGTGAGCAAAGCAGCCACAAAACCTTAGTAACCTTGCTTGATAAAATAAAACAATATCAAGATGTGCCAATTTCTATAAGCACGTCTTTATAACTTATCTCAAAGGGTCATTTGACCCTTTTTTAATATTAAAAATAAAAAACCGTCACATCTTTGTAAAAAAGCCACTCTATTATTGTCTGCAACAAATCTGGTCTAGTCCAGATAAATTTAAAAATAAGAGGCTCAACAGATGATTAAACGACGTACACTCAGCACAGCTGTTTTTTTGTGCAGCTACCCATTTTTATCAGCGCATAGCGCTTTTGCCACTGATGCAAAAATTCAAGGCTCTATCACAGATCATAGTAATCGCTTGCCAGGTGCTTTGGTTAAAGTCGTTGGCACAAATCAATCTACGGTGACTGATTATGACGGTAAGTTTGAGCTTGCTAAATTAGATGCAGGTCACTACCAACTTGAAGTTTCGTATATGGGTTATAGCAGCCAGATTGTTGATGTTGAGATAAGCAACAATGAGGTTAAATTACTGTCTCATATTGTCATGGATAATTCAGCTAACACCATTGAAGAAGTCGTTGCTGTTGGTCAAATTCAACGTGGTGAAATGGCTGCGGCCAATAGCCAAAAAAATGCTAAAAATATTAAAAATGTTATTTCGGCTGATGGCATCGGTAAGTTGCCAGACCGTAACGCAGCTGAAGCAGTTCAACGCATCTCTGGTGTTTCTATAGAACGCGATCAAGGCGAAGGCCGATTTGTTGCTGTTCGCGGCTTACCTGCGCAGTGGAGCTCTGCAACAATCAATGGCAACCGATTACCAACTGCAGAAGAAGAAACCACCAGCCGCGCCACTGCGTTTGACTTTTTCCCGAGTGAGCTTATTGAATTTGTTGAGGTATCAAAAGCATTAACGCCAGAAATGGAGGGAGATGCTATTGGTGGTAACGTTAACTTTATAACCAAAAAAGCACCTGATGATTTTGTATTTAATGCCAATTTAGCACTCGGTCAAAATGAACTAGCTGATGGAAATAACTACTCTGCCAACTTACTTTATGGCGATCGCATCTTAAATGACAAATTAGGTTTTTTAATTAACGCAACAGCTTGGCAACGGGACTGGGCAACAGATAACTTTGAGCCTCGTAGAGGAAATGATGGTTTAGGAATTTATCGTTTAGAGCTAAGAGATTACACCGGAACTCGCGAAACTTACGGTTTAAATGGTTCTGTTGAATATCTGCTAGAACAAGGCAGTATTAGTGCTAGTGCCATGTACGGCACACTAATCGACGATGAAACGCACTATAAGCATCGTATGCGTTTTGATAAAGACAGAGCAGAGCTACAACATATTAGAAATGAGCTCATAACAGAAATGACTGGCTTTGAGTTTGCTGGCGAACATTTCTTTGGTTACGACAAAACATTAAATTGGTCTTTATCTAGCTATGAAAACGAATTTAGGTATGGCAACACGCCTAACAGCGAAGATAACAGTTATTTTGTAGTTCGATTTGACCAAAAAAATGTCGGTTACGAAGGCCTTGAAGACAGAGATACAGGCAAAAACTACGCTTATAACACGATTGATGGTGGCTCAGATCCATGGGACCAAATCAGTACTCACCTACCAAGTGGCTTTTCGTTTGATCCAAGCCAAATGGGCTTATCGTGGGTCGAACTATATAAAATTAAGGTGAATGAAAAAGATAAAATTGTTGCCGCTTTAGACTTTGAGTGGCAACTCAACAGCGACCTTATTGTTAAAGTAGGTGCAAAATACCGCGATAAAGAACGCGTTGCTAGGTTCAGTGATGAATTTTATGCATGGGATACTGAAAACTATGGCGCAGCCCCTACTCTGAGTGATTTTACATTAGCGGACCAACCGGGCCGAAGTGACTATTTAAGCGAGCTTTCTTACGATTATCAAAGTCAGTTTTCGCAAGTTGCTAGTACTGATGATTTAGCAAATTTTTGGAATAAAAATAAAGACAAGTTTGTCCTTGATAAGAGTGAATCTGCTTTAATCGAAAATGGTGGAGCACTTGGCAGAAACTTTGATGTTAATGAACAACATGCATCTTTATATGGTATGGCAACATATACCATTAACGCTAATTGGGAAATGCTAACAGGTCTTCGTTTAACTCAAACAGACACCGAAGTTGACGGTTATATTTACCTTGCAGATGAAGATAAAGTCGAAAGCGTCAAAGCAAACAATGACTACTTGTCTGTGTTACCTGCATTGCATTTAACCTACCACCCTAACAGCCAAACCAATTATCGACTTGCATTAACTCGCTCTTTTGCTCGTCCTGACTTTGGCTCATTAACGCCAGGGGCGACTTACTTAGAAGCAGACAACGAATTAACTTCTGGTAACCCAAATTTAGAGCCGACTTATTCAAATAATGTCGACTTAATGGCTGAATACTTCTTTGACCGCTTAGGGTTAGTTTCTCTGGGGGTATTTTATAAAGATATTACCGATCCTATTTTTCAAAGTAGCTCTATAGGAGAGTTCGGCAATAACACTGGGGTTAATATTATTCGCCCTGAAAATGGTGATAGCGCATGGCTTGCTGGCCTAGAGGTCGCGTTCAATCGTGATTTAGGTTTTATTACACCTGAACTAGATAACTTTGGCATCATGGCTAATGCAACATTCATGGATTCAGAAATGACGATTCCAGATCGCGCAGACAAAGTCTCAATTCCTCGCCAAGCAGATAGTCTCTACAACTTTACGGTGTATTACGATAACACACATTTTGCAGCTCGATTAGCCGTTAACTTCAAAGGTGAATACATTGAAGAGCATGGCAGCAGCAAACAATTTGACAGCTATTATGGCGACAATACAAGCGTTGATTTTACGACGTCATATCAGCTTAACGAAAACGCATTAGTCTACCTCGAACTGAATAACTTAACCAACGAGCCTCTTAAATACTACCTAGGCGATGAAAGCCGTCCTCTACAAGTAGAGTACTACGGTGTACGCGGCATGGTTGGCTTTAATTATCAGTTCTAATCAGTTTTTGAGTTGTATGCGGGGCCATTGCCCCGCAAAGGATACCTAATGTTTTCACACCCTAATTGGCTTAAACGTGCCCAAGGAACCGGTTTTGTGTTATTTGCAGCCAGTGCTGCATTTCTCACTTACTTTTCTATGTACGCATTTCGTAAGCCATTCACTGCAAATAGTTACACTGAATTCGACGATCCGAGTTGGCAGGTAAGCTTTAAAATTGCACTGATTTTGGCGCAAGTTTTTGGCTATTTATGCGCTAAATTTATTGGCATAAAAGTTATTTCAGAGATGCAGCATCAGCAACGAGGTTTAACAATTATTGGCCTTATTGCCGCTGCAGAAATATCGCTGGTGTTATTTGCTATCACTCCGATTGGGTTAAATGTTATTTGGCTATTTTTTAATGGCCTCTCACTAGGCATGATTTGGGGACTTGTTTTTAGCTTTCTTGAAGGAAGAAAAACCAGTGAAATTCTAGGCGCAATTTTGAGTGTCACATTTATATTGGCATCAGGCCTTGTTCGCAGTGTAGGCAAATGGCTTATTGATACACTAAATGTACCTGAGCTATGGATGCCTGCAGCGACAGGTGCGCTATTTTTCCCGCTGCTATTGTTTAGTGTTAAATGCTTAACCCTCATTCCAGAACCAACAGCAGAGGACGAACAAGCAAGACAAAAACGCTTACCTATGGATGGCAAAGCACGTTGGCAATTTTTTAAACAGTATTGGTTTGGTATTAGCTGCCTCATTTTAAGCTTTATGCTGTTTACTGGTTTTCGTGATTTCCGTGACAATTTTGCAGCTGAAATTTGGCAAGCTCTTGGCCATGGTGAAGAACCTGCCATTTTCGCCTACGCGGGGATAAGAATGTCATTTATTGTCCTTATCGCATTAGGTGCGATGGTTTTGGTAAAAAACAACAAAACCGCATTTTATGTCAATCACGGCTTTATTTTATTCGGTGCCGCTTTGTTATTGTCGAGTACCTTTGCTTTCGAAGCTAACATAATATCCGCAAAAGCGTGGATGGTTTTACTTGGCTCAGGTCTCTATATCAGTTACATCCCGTATAACTGTTTTCTATTTGACCGAATGATTTCAGCCGTTGGCTCTGTCGCTAATGCAGGTTTTTTAATCTATCTTGCTGATTCTGCTGGCTATCTTGGCTCTGTCAGTATCTTACTGTACAGAACGTTTGCTATGCCTGAGCTCAGTTGGCTTAACTTCTTTATTAACGCTTGTTACTTAGTTGGCATTGTAGCCGCCGCTTTAGTTGCATGTTCACTGTGTTATTTCACAGTGCGTTTATCCCCTATTCGAACTCATCACTCAAAACAGGTTGTTACCTGAAACAATTAAAAGAGAATCTTATGAAAAACATAGAAGCTATCATTTTAGATTGGGCTGGAACTGTCGTGGATTATGGCTCAGTTGCCCCTACCACCATTTTTGTTGAAGCATTTAAACAAGCTTATGACTTTGAGATTTCACTTGCAGAAGCGCGTATTCCAATGGGTATGGGAAAATGGGATCACATTGCCACACTTGGAAAATTGGAGTCAGTTGCTTCACGCTGGCACTCACAGTTTGGCCGAGCAATGTCAGACTCAGATATTGATCACATCTATCAAACTTTCATGCCATTGCAAAAGGCAAAAGTAGCAGACAGAGCAATGCCTATTCCTGGTGCGCTTGAAGTGATCAATCGCTTAAAACAGCAAAACATCAAAGTAGGCAGTTGTTCGGGATACCCTCGCCAAGTTATGGAAGTGTTAGTCAGTGCCGCTGCAGACTATGGTTATCAACCGGATCATTGGGTAGCAAGTGATGACCTTAAAGCCGGCTCTCGCCCTGGCCCTTGGATGGCTCTTGAGAATGTAAATGCTTTAGGCATTAAAAAAGTCGCTAACTGTATAAAAATTGATGATTCTGCCCCCGGCATCGAAGAAGGTTTGAATGCCGGCATGTGGACAATTGGCCTCGCATTAAGCGGTAATGCTGTCGGCTTAACAGAACAAGAGTGGCAAGCTTGTAGTGCTGAGCAAAAGCAGCAATTGACACGTCAAGCTTACCAAAGCTTATACTCTGCAGGTGCGCATTTCGTGGTTGACTCGCTGGCTGATATTGAAACTGTTTTGATGGAGATTGATGCCAAGCTAAGCCGAGGGGAGCGCCCATAATGCAGTTTCAACCTTTTTGGTTTGATAACGCAATGCAAGAGGAAGCCTATGCGCTTCCTCTTGCGTTACCTACAAAGCACCATTGCGATGTATGTATCATAGGTGGTGGCTTTACTGGTCTTTGGACTGCTATCAAACTCAAGCAGCAACAAGCTAATTTAAAAGTTACCATCATTGAAAAAGGCTTTTGCGGGCAAGGTGCATCAGGGAGAAATGGCGGTGCAATGTTAACTTGGTCAACTAAGCTGCCCAGTTTAAGTAAGTTAGTTGGTCTCGAAAAGGCACTGTTTTTAGTCAAAGAGTCTGAGTCAGCGGTTCATCAAATTGCAGAGTTTGTTCGTCAGCATGGCATCGACTGCGATTGTCGAATTGATGGCTGTTATTACACCGCCTCAAATGAAGCACAAAAGCACTTGTTAGACCCCGCAATAAAAATGCTTGAGGATAACAATCTTAATGCGTGGCAACACTGTGATACTCAAGCTCTTATCAATACAGGCTCTGCCGCCAATATTCGCGGCCACTATTCACCTCATGGTGGTAGTATTCAGCCGGCAAAATTAGTTCGTGGTTTAAAACAAGTCGCTGAAAGTTTAGGCGTTACAATTATTGAACAGTGCCAGTACAAAGCACATAGCGGACACTCCCCTCTAAATGTTGAAACAAGCCAAGGTAATATTTGTGCTAATCATCTAGTATTTGCCGTTAATGCGTGGCTCCCTACACTAAAACCGCAGTTTCAACGCAATATCGTGCTGGTTTCAAGTGATATGGCAATTACTAAACCGATGCCTGAAACCCTTGCGCATTTAAGTCTCAATCATGGCGCTGCAATAATAGACTCCCGTATTTTTGTAAACTATTACCGCACCACTACTGATGGTCGATTAATGCTAGGCAAAGGCGGAAATTATTTTAGCTTCGCAAACAGAATGAGTGATAAATTTGAGCAGCCGAGTTGCTATCAAACGCTATTAAATAACTCTTTATCACGCTTTTTCCCTGAACATAATTTTGAAATAGATCGAACTTGGACAGGCCCTTCTGACCGTAGTGTCACTGGCTTCCCGTTTTTTGGACATTTGAATAATCAAGCAAACGTTATTTACGCCGGGGGTTACTCTGGTAATGGCGTCGTACAGTCTTTTTTAGGGGCAAATATTCTGTCAGCTTTAATTTTAAAAAATGCACCTGTTTGGCAACACTGTGGCCTTGTAAATCAAGCATTAGACAACTTTGTGGTTGAACCATTTCGAACTGTCGGCGCTTACCTAATTCGTAATGCAATTCGACGTAAAGAACGAGCAGAAGACAATAACACCCAGGTAAATCCAATAGATACGTATCTTGCCAGCCTCATAGGCAGCGCAGGAAAAGTTGATATGAAATCGTAGAGCTTTTTAGATGACCATTACACACCAACAAACAATCACACGGATCCGTTATTTATTTGAGCAGTTTGGCTATCAACACTATGACGAAATTTGTACCCAGTATTCTCATGCAGCCCAGTGCGCTGGGCTTGCATTGCGGCAAAAATTAAGCGCCGATACTGTCGTTGCTGCATTTTTACATGATATTGGACATTTAATCGCACAGCAGCAAAATCTCACGATGACCAAGCAAGGATATGTGAATCACTGTGAGCTTGGCGCAATTTTTTTAAAAGAAAATAACTTTAATGATGCTGTCGTTGCCATGGTTTCTCAACATGTTCAAGCTAAACGCTATTTAGTCGCAAAGAATGCAGGTTATGAGCAAACACTTTCGCCTGCCAGTACACTCACCTTGCAACAACAAGGTGGCCCTTTGTCGTTACAACAAGCAAATCAATTTGCAGCTCAGCCATATTTTGAAGAAATTTTACAATTAAGAGAACTTGACGACTGTGCAAAAGATCCAAATATGCATATTGAACCACTTTCTTTTTGGCTAGATTACTTAGATAACTATTTAATTTCATAATCAAACGTTATAAATCCTTTTATTATCAGTTAAGCTAAAGCTGTATTTAGCAAAAAGGCACGGTATGCTTTTATATCAACAAATCAGAAATTACATACATCAATTACTAAGCGAAGGGACTCTGAACACGGGTGACAAGCTCCCTTCTGAGCGTTTGTTACAAGAACAATTTAACTCGACCCGTATTACAGTCCGTGAGGCACTACTTCGTTTAGAAGCTGAAGGATTGATCTATAGCCAAACGCGCCGTGGTTGGTTTGTAACGCCAACAAAACTTAAGTGGAACCCTGCCACTAAAGTAAACTTTTATGAACTGGCAAAACAACAAGGCTTTGTTGCTGATACCCAAGTGATTAGCCATCAAGAAATTAGCAATCATGATTTAAAAGCAGAATTTTCTGCATCAACTTTGCACCATTTGCAACGTGCCCGCAGCCTTGATGAGCGCTTAGTGATGTTTGAAGATATTTTTTGTGATGCTGCGCGTTTTGATAGCCTTGCTGAGCACAACCTAAATGGCTCGATAACACAAATAATGGCAAATCAATACGCAACAAATGTAGTCAATGAGCAGTGCGCAATTAGTGTGACTGTCCTTCCTGACGATGTAGCACAGGTATTGCAAAAAAATAGTGGTACTCCCTGTTTAAAAGTTATTCGTAAACGCTTTGATGAACTAGGAAGTTTAGTGGATTACAATATTGAGTATTGGTTGCATAATGCCATTGAAATGACTGTCGAAGGTCACTAAGGCAATAAATGAAAAAAGGCTTTGTTAAACAAAGCCTTTACACGGGTGAACATTCTTTATAACCAATATCTGCTGTTTGATATTGCTTTAATTAAACGTGTAATATCTTTTTCGAACACATGACCAATATTGCCAATTCTAAAGCAATCAGCATCTGACACCTTACCTGGGTAAATCACAAACCCTTGGTTTTTAAGCAACAAATAAAACTCTTTAAAGTCATACCCATTTGCTGTTGGAGAATAAAATGAGGTGATAATCGGTGAATGTAAGCTATCATCTAAGAGTGTTTCAAAACCTAAATCTCTCATCGCAGTCACTAAGAGTTGCTGATTGTTTTTATAACGCTTATGACGTGCTGCAATACCACCCTCTTGTTCTAATTCAATAAGAGCTTGATGAAATGCGCGTACAACATGTGTAGGAGATGTGAAACGCCATTTACCTTGGTTGTTCTCCATACACTGCCACTGTGCATGTAAATCAAGTGACAACGAACGTGCAACACCCTGAGAGTCTTCAATTAAGTCACGTTTGCAAATAACAAAACCAAAACCTGGAACACCTTGAATACACTTATTAGATGAGCTTATCATTACATCAATGTGCCAATCTGCTAAGTCAAACGGTACGCCACCAAAGCTGCTCATAGCGTCTAAAATATACACTTTGTTATGGCGTGATAATAGTTCACCAACTTGCTTTGCTGGGTTTAGCATGCCAGTCGTCGTTTCGCAGTGCACCATTGCAACATGACTAATTTTTTCATCGCTCAAGAGTGTTTTTTCAATGTCGTCACAGTTTGGTAGCTGAGTTTCAGTGTAATTTAAAACACAATGGTCAATGCCTAAATACTGGGCAATTTCTGCCATCCGTTTACCATACGCGCCATTGTTTATTATCAATAACTTATGCTCATTTGCGACTAAACTACCTAAAGCACTTTCTACACTCGCAGTGCCACTGCCCTGCATTAATGTGCACGTATAGTCATTGCTTTTAGTGGCTAAAGTTACAAGTTTGCTACGAATAGCCTGTACAACACCTAAGTTATAATCGTCATCCCATGTACACCAATCCTTTAACATCGCTTGTTTTACAGTATCCGATGTTGTTAATGGGCCAGGAGTTAACAGTAAGTATTCATTCATTTTTAATATCGCCTAAATCTGGTCTAGTCCAGATATTATTAGGGATTTATGTTGATAAAAAAAGTGAAGTTTTTATGACTGCATTAAAAAAGGGCCTAACGGCTAATGCTGATCAGTTAAGAAGTTGATCAGTTGACCGATCAGAATGATCATGCACAATCCGTAGTTAGGCAACTAACTACGGATTTTTTTTGTGAATATAGAACAAGCTCTTCATTCTGCTTTCGAAGAAAGCACTCGT
>NZ_JAYMDY010000035.1:0-14512 GCF_037027245.1 Pseudoalteromonas sp. CH_XMU1449-3 | reverse complement strand
GAGGTCAGCCAAAATAAAAATTGCTTAGCATGTTTTAGATGGCGCAGTTTTGGTAATCGACCTGAAGAGTTTTTATAAGAGGTCAGCCAAAATAAAAATTGCTTAGCATGTTTTAGATGGCGCAGTTTTGGTAATCGACCTTAGACATTTTTATAAGAGGGCAAGGTAAATAAAACTGCGTTAGCAACCTCAATCTTACTTTTTTCCTTTATAGCCAGCGACGAACAGATTTTTTGTATTGCTGGTATGCTGACCCAAACTTCTCTGCCATAAACGTTTCTTCTGGCATAATTTGAAATCGATTCATATAAAGAATAAATACCGGCAGCATTATAAAACTCGCAATATTACCAAGATAAATTCCCCAACCAACTAGCATTAATAACATACCAACATACATTGGATTACGGCTAAATTGATAAACACCACTTGTAACAAGGCTCGCCGACTTTTCTGGAATTCGAGGGTCAACGGTCGTGCCTTGCTTGCGAAATTGATAAACCCCTAATAAAGCAAACATCACACCTGAAAATGCTATGAGTAGTGCTACAAAAGGTGATACAAAAAACGAGAAGCTAAAACTCGTAAACAACTCAGCTGTGCCCCACATCATCAATGCAATGATCAGCAGCAGCGCGACTGGAGGAATTTTTAATTCTAACTGATTCACACAAGCTCCCCTACTTTCAATGCCTTACCACGACTAATTTGATGACACTGGGCTAAGAATAACTCGGCCGTTGCCATGGCATCAGTAAGGGCATGGTGCGAGCTGTAATGCGGTAAGTTGTAGCGTTTACGGCATTCGCTAAGTGTTAAATCATCGTGGCCAATTTCGTGGCCTTGCTGGTGCAGGCGTTTTTTTTCAATAACAAAGGTATCAAGAATTAAACGCGCTTTTGCATCTAAGCCAAGCGTTCTGCAGGCCTGTTTTAAAAACCCCCAATCAAGTGCCGCGTTATGAAACACTAAAATGCACTCACCAAAATGCTGATGCAGCTTGCCAAGAATGGTTTCGAGGCTTTCACCTGTATCTATGTCTTGTTTTGCAATACCGTGGTAAATCGGGCTTTGTTCTAAGCTTTGCACGTCTTTATTTATTAAGTGCTGCGCACCGCTGAGCTTAATGCACTGATCTTCTATCATTACCCACGCCACTGAGACAATTTCGTGCTGGCGAGGGTCAAGGCCCGTTAATTCCATGTCTATCACTACGTAGCGCTCTTTATAGGCATCGGCTGCTAAGAGTTGCTTACGTGCTAAATACCGACTTAACCAGCGTTTAACCATAACGCCTCCTATAAACTACCGCGAGCAAATTTAAATGCGGCCGCTTGCTGTGCCTGTTTAACCAAATAAAATGCTTCTTTTAATTGATGTCGCTCTAATGAATTCAACGCATTTGGGTTAATACAGTTGCTAGGCAATCCCTCTTCGTTAATTTGCGTACCTAAACGCAGCTGGGTTAAAAAGCGCCAACAGTCTTTTAGGTTATATAAGTCATCTTTATTGAGTAGCGAAAACTTCATTAACGCATCAATACGCTCTTGCGTATTAGCGCGCTGAATACCCGCTTTGAGGGAATATAAACGCACTATGTCGTTGATGATCACCACACCGCGTTTTTTTAAATCGAGGTACTTATGCTGCTTTTCGTCAGTTTCTAATTTAAATTGATTAAACAAACCAATGGGCACTGGCGTATTTTTAATGTCGCTGGCCATAGCCGCATAGAATAAGTCGTTTTTAGAAATGCGTTTTAGCTGCTCACAAAAGCGCGCATATAAGGTGGTTGAGCCTTCAATAAAACGTAGGTCAAAAAATATCTTACAATTGAGCATCGCCTCTGGTGTGGGTGAGGTGATCCACTTATGAAACTTTTCTGTCCAAGCATTAATGCCCATACGGCACTGTGCATTGCTCGCCATAATATTGCCAGGGCAACGTTTTATACCGCACTCAATTAAGTGCTCACAGACATACTCGCCCATGCGCTTAAAGTAATCTTGCTGTTCGTCTGTTAAATCATCAGGTAGCAACAGGCCATTATCTTGGTCAGAATGCAGTGTTTGTTCTTCCCTTGCTTGTGAACCAAAACAAATAAAACTAAAGCTGGTTGGTGCCGCGCCATTATCTTCTTGAAACAAACGGATCAAACGCGAAGTCAGTGCATCGGTTAAACCACTTAATAATTTACCAATTAAGGAGATGTCATCAATATTGTTTGAAAAGCCTTTTAATAAACCGGGTATCTCTTGCGAATAACGTTTTAAATCAACCACGCTATGCGCTTTATAAATTCGTCCAATCAATTGTACTGGGTCGCTTTTTTGCTGACGCAGTAAATCAGTACTGGTGAGCATACCAAGCGGTTTGTGATGTTCATCAAGCACTGGTAAATGGTGAATATTGTGCTTAAGCATTAAGTGCAGCGCCGAAAACACGCGGTTATTTTCAAAAATAAATTTGGGTTTACACGTCATGATGCTGCTTACTGACTCTTGTGGGTCAACCTCATCGGCCAATACGCGATTGCGTAAATCTCGGTCGGTGACAACCCCAACGAGGCGATCATGTTCCGTTAACATAATCGACGAAACACCCTGTTGTTTCATTTTTTTAGCGGTTTGACGAATACTTGCATCTGGTGCCAAGGTAACGGCTTTGCGATTCATCAATTCGCAAATTTTCTTCTCCGACCAACTGTCGTTTTGACTTTTATAATGAGACGACAATAAACGGTTTTTGTGGGCGCGAACAAAGTATTGCTCAAACACTTTATACTCACGGCGTAAGTAATCAAATGCCGCTTGGTTTAGCATGTAAACAATGCCTTCCTTTTGCACTGAAATGCTATTTTGAATCGCTTCGCCAGTTAACAGTGAAGGAAAACCAAAGTAATCGCCACTCGATAACTTAGTAATCACATCGCCTTTTGGATCGACTAAATCATAATCGCCAGAGCGAATTAAAAATAATCTGAGATTATCTGAACTTAACCACTGATTTTGATTCTCACGGGTCAGATAAATAATATCGAGATGGTTTACAAAATACTCACTGGCAGCACTATCAAGCTGATTAAATGGCGTTTGCTGCATCACAAATTGGGCGACTTCCTGTTGCTCGGTATTCATGGTCATTCTCGCTATAAAATAGAGACAATATCTACACTACCCCTGTTTGAAATAAATAAAAAGCCCGACTTAAGTCGGGCTTTTGAACTTCAAGAGTGTGTTCTTATAAAATGGTTTTATTAGTGCGCGTGTGCTGCACTCGAACCTTTAGGATTACGGATACCTTCAACCATTTCTTGGATTTCAACTGGTGTTTCAGCCGTTAGTTTAAGTACGATAGCTGCAACTACAAAGTTAACAATCATACCAATAAGACCGATACCCTCAGGTGAAATACCAAATAACCAGTTTGCAGGTGCATTCAATTCAGGGCTTACGAACTTGAAGTAGATAATATAAGCCGCTGTGAATGTAATACCTGTCACCATACCCGCAATCGCACCTTCTTTATTCATCTTCTTAGAGAAGATACCCATAATGATGGCTGGGAAGAAGCTCGCCGCTGCTAAGCCGAAGGCAAAGGCAACAACCGAGGCCACGAATCCTGGCGGGTTAATACCAAAGTAAGCTGAAATTACAATCGCTATCATCGCAGCTAGGCGCGCTGCTAGTAGCTCTTGTTTGTCACTTATATCTGGTTTTAAGGTGCGTTTTAATAAGTCATGCGATACCGAGGTCGAGATCACCAATAGTAAGCCTGCTGTTGTTGATAGCGCTGCTGCGATACCACCTGCTGCTACTAATGCAATCACCCATGCTGGTAAGTCTGCAATCTCAGGGTTTGCAAGTACCATGATGTCGCGGTCAACTTTAACTTCGTTTGCACTGTTTGGATCATCAATCTTACCTGCTGAGTAGAACATTTTGCCGTCACCATTTTTATCGTTAAAGGTGATTAGGCCTGTTCTTTCCCAGTTTTTAACCCAAGCTGGTGCTTCAGCGTACTCTGTACCGCTACCGTCTTTACCGTTAATTGTATCAATCATGTTTACACGAGCGAATGACGCTACAGCTGGTGCCGTTGTATAAACGATTGCAATGAAAACAAGTGTCCATGCAGCTGAGATACGCGTGTCTTTAACACGAGGAACAGTGAAGAAACGAACGATTACGTGAGGTAAACCTGCAGTACCAACCATTAGTGCGCCTGTGATTGCGAATACATCAATCATGCTCTTCGAGCCTTCGGTGTACTGCGCAAAGCCAAGCTCCGTACTGAGCCCATCTAGTTTATCGAGTACAAACTGTCCTGAGCCATCGCTAAGCGTTGCACCAAAACCTGTTTGTGGGAAGAAGTGACCTGTCATCATCATTGAAATGAAGATTGCTGGAACAAGGTAAGCAAATACTAGTACACAGTACTGAGCTACTTGCGTGTAAGTAATCCCCTTCATACCGCCTAATACAGCGTAGAAGAATACAATCACCATACCAATGTAAACACCGGTCTCAATATCTACTTCTAAGAAGCGAGAGAAAACCACACCTACACCACGCATTTGACCTGCGATGTATGTGAAACAGATAAAGATGGCACATAAAATTGCAACAACTCGTGCAGCTTGTGAGTAATAACGGTCACCGATGAAATCTGGCACCGTGAACTTACCAAACTTACGTAGGTAAGGTGCTAAACAAAGTGCAAGTAATACATAACCACCTGTCCAACCCATTAGATATACACCACCGTCATAGCCCGCAAACGAGATAATACCCGCCATTGAGATAAACGATGCCGCACTCATCCAGTCAGCAGCGGTTGCCATACCATTTGCTAGCGGCGGTACACCGCCCCCTGCAACATAGAATTCATTTGTTGACCCAGCACGAGCCCAGATTGCGATGCCGATATAAAGCGCGAAGCTTAAACCGACGATAATAAACGTGAGTGTTTGAACATCCATTGCTTAGCTCCTATTCGTCTACGCCATATTTTTTATCTAACGTATTCATTTTGAAAACGTAAACAAAAATCAAAGCAACAAAGGTGTAAATAGCGCCTTGCTGGGAGAACCAGAAGCCGAGTTTAAACCCAAAGAAACGTATCTCGTTAAGTACGTCTACCAGTAAAATACCGAAGCCAAATGACACGACAAACCAAATTGCTAATAATTTAAATAGCAGTGCGAGGTTTTCCGCCCAATAAGCTTTTGCTTGTTCTTCATCTTTAAAAGCCATTTTTTATCCCCTTATGCATTACAAGAAAGTAATGAGTGGTATTAGTTGTCATTAACTAAGTTAGCAAGGGTTCTGATTTATGGAATTGAGACCATAGTCGTAACAGCTAGCTTACGTTTACGTAAACTGCAAAACACCATTTGTTAATGGATGGTAAAAAACAATAATTAACAACAACTTAACCTATAAAGATAAATTTGCGAAATAGCGAAAATAGTAAAAACGAATGATCTGCGACATTAGTCTAATAAAGATACATAAAACAGTACTATTCATTAATTTTCAAGAACTTGTATTTCATTAATTATTATTGCAAAAAATCTTGCCATCGAAATCGCGCATAATTCTGGTAAGGTAGTGTTATTACAATAATTACTGAATTTAAACATGACAGCTGCGCTTTTATTTGTTGCACTCGCCTATATTGGCGTGTTGTTTTGGTTGGCAAATTGGGGAGACAAAACCACTCCTCTTGCTAAAAGAATTAGTCACCACCCATTTGTTTATTCTTTTTCATTAGGGATTTACTGTACGTCTTGGACCTACTACGGTTCAGTTGGTACAGCAGCCACCAGCAGTTGGAATTACTTACCTATTTTAATCGGCCCTGCGTTGCTTTTTTTCTTTGGCCAAGGGTTTTTACGCAAATTAGTACTGGTCAGTAAAAAACAAAATATTACGACCATCGCCGACTTTATTTCAGCTCGCTATGGTAAACGGCAAACCACCGCCATTATGGTAACCATTATCGCTTTATTGGCGACGATTCCGTATATCGCACTGCAATTAAAAGCACTGAGTAGCAGCTTCTTACTACTGCAAAACGACGATCGTATTTCTGGCTCTGTGCTGGCCCTTTCGGCAACACTCATTATGGCGATGTTTGCGATATTCTTTGGTACGCGCAAAGTCGATGTAACCGAATATCGCTCAGGGCTAATGCTCGCTGTCGCCTTTGAATCTATGATTAAGTTACTGGCTTTAGTGGCTGTTGCTGGGCTTGCTTTATACACATTATTTAATTTAAGTACTGTGCAAACCGAGCAGCTAACAGGCTCTATTTGGCAGCACTGGCAGAACTTCGACTTTTTTAGCTTTAACTTTATCGGCCAGTCACTAATGGCGGCAGCGGCGATTATCTGTTTACCAAGGCAGTTCCACGTGACTGTGGTCGATAACCAAGATAAACGCCACCTTTATACTGCCCGCTGGGCATTCCCCCTGTATTTATTACTGACTGCTGCAATGATTTTCCCTATTGCAACGGCAGCTATACACCCTGGCATTGGCAGTGGCTTCTCACCAGATAGCTTTGTATTAGCCCTACCGCTGATGCACGAAAACGCCTTTTTAACGACCTTTGTATTTATCGGCGGTCTATCAGCGGCTACGGCGATGATTGTTGTAGCCACACTCACGCTCAGTACCATGATTTCAAACGATGTAGTGTTGCCGTTAATGCTGCGTCGTAAGTTTAAACGTAACCTGATTACTAGCAGCTATAAGTCGCAAATCCTGTTAGTGAGACGCTTCACAATTGCTGGCATTTTGATTTTGTCGTATTTCTACCAGCAATGGTTTGGCCATGGTAAAGCGCTGGCTAGTATGGGTTTAGTGGCCTTTTCTTTGGTATCGCAATTACTCCCAGCTATTGTTGGCGGCTTATACTGGCGAAAAGGCCATGCGTATGGGGTTTATGCCGGATTATTAGCAGGCTTTATTTGCTGGGTTTTGTTCTTAATGCTGCCTATTTTAGATGCAGGCAATACCTTAAACGCAGAGCTGCAACAAACACTTATTACTCGTGGCACCCTAATCGCCTTATTTGCCAATATTGGCTGTTACATAAGTTTTTCACTCGGTGCAGATGAGCGTTTAATTGATAAAATTCAAGCAGCTGCTTTTGTTAATCCAAAAGAGCAAGCGGTATTCGCCAGACGTTTAAATAAAAACGTAAAAGCCACTGTTTACGATTTTAAAGTACTGCTACAAACCTTCTTAGGTGTGCAGCGCTCGCAGCAAGTGCTGGCTCACTTTGCGTTGTCGCATAACTTAGATGACAACAACGCGCACCCAGAACCTGAGTTTATTGCTTATTGTGAGCGCGCCTTAACCGGTGTACTTGGCGCCTCTTCAGCACAAGCGCTGATCCACACGGTTGCTTCTGGTAAACGTATGGCCTTTGAAGAAGTGGTTAACTTTTTTGATGAAACCACACAAGCCCTGCAATTTAATCAAAACTTATTATTTACCTCTCTCGAAAACCTCAGCCATGGTATTTCGGTTGTTGATAAAGAACTTAATTTAGTGGCGTGGAATAAGCGCTACGCAGAGATGTTTGCCTACCCTGATGACTTTCTTGAAGTAGGCCAACCAATTGAAGATGTGCTTAGATACAATGCCGAGCGCGGCGAATGTGGCCCCGGTGAAGTTGAACGCCATGTAGAAAAGCGCGTGCAGCATCTTAAAAACGGCACGCCCCATCACTTTATTCGTCACCGCCGTAATGGCCAAGTGTTCGAAATGATTGGTAACCCACTGCCTGATGGCGGCTTTGTAACAAGTTTCTCTGATATTACCACGCATATCGAAACGCAAAATGCGCTTGAAGAAGTAAACATGGATCTTGAAAACCGCATTGAAGCGCGTACTCAAGAAATCCGTACTATCAATAAAGATTTACAAGCACAAATCGATAGCCGAGTACAAACTGAGCAAGCACTTACTTTAGCCAAAAAAGAAGCTGAGCAAGCTAATGACAGTAAAACGCGATTTTTAGCCTTGGCTAGCCACGATATTTTACAACCGCTGAATGCGGCGCGCCTATATCTTGCAGCTATTGATGATAAAACCCTTTCGAGCAACAACTTAAATAACTTTGAAAAGCTGGGTGCAAGCTTAGATTCAACGGTGCATTTGATGTCGGCGCTGTTAGAAATTGCCAAGCTCGAGCAAGGAGCAATGACCCCTACTCCGCGTCACTTTAGTATTGATGACATACTTGCCCCACTGAAAAATGAATACGCCATTATGTCGAGCGAAAAAGGCTTAAAACTGACAGTGCGTTCAAAGGGAGTTATCGTTCACAGTGATATCACTTACTTACGACGAATTATTCAAAACTTGGTGTCAAATGCGGTTAAATACACCGATAGTGGCCGAGTTTTAATTGCTTGTCGCAAACGCAAACATCATTTACGGATTGAAGTATGGGACACAGGCCCCGGCATTACAGAAGTAGAGCAAGCGAAAATCTTCAATGACTTTTACCGTATTGAAGCGGGAGATAACAAAGGGGTTGGCCTTGGCTTAGGAGTCGTAAAACGAATGGCCGACTTACTCTCTTTACGTTTAGATGTAAGTTCAACACCTGGCAAAGGTAGCCGCTTTAGTATTGAAGTACCTTATGGTGAAAGCCAATTTATTCAACAAAAAGATACGCCTAAAAAAGGGGTTGAGAACCGCAGTGCGATGAACATTATTGCAGTGGATGATGACCCTGAAAACCTTAATGCCATGGCAAGCCTATTGCAAAAGTGGCAGGCCAATTATCAGCTCTTTGATCAAGTTGAAACCGTGATGGCCTATGCCAAAGAGCACCGAGCGCCCGATGTTATCTTAATGGATTACCAGTTGGGTCATGATTGCGATGGCATAACCCTTATTAAAACCCTAAGAGAAATTTGGCAAAGTCCAGTGCCTGCCATTTTAATCACAGCGGTGCGTGATGAAGCCCTAAAACAGCAAACCAAAGAAGAGCAAATTCATTACCTTAGTAAACCCGTTAAGCCCGCAAAACTCAAAGCACTGCTTAACCACAGTACTTAACCAACGTATTTAACAACATCGATTTAAGGCAAAGCAGTAGGCTTTGCCTTAAATTTTTGGAACAACCAACTAAGCCCAACTAACGACAAGCCTAAGCCGATAAACGAAATAGCCCGCAGCAACCCGGTTAAGTTTGCCATATCAATCAAGAACACTTTTAACACCACCAGCGCCAATAAGCCAAGGCCGAGCTTTTGTAATACCGTAATGGTTCTTAACTGCCCCGCCACAACCACCAAGGCACCGATAACAAGCCAAACTAAAGAATAACTGTAAAGCTCGGCATCTGAAGTTGGCAAAGCAATATTTATAAACTCGCCTTGCCAGTTATGGCGAATTTCCGCATTGATATATAAAACACTCATCACACCTGCAAGTGCTGTAAAGAGCTTTTGTAAATAGTGCTGAGATTTTGTCAGTTGGCTTGCCCAAATTGCAATACAGGCGGGGACTAACCAAAGTAATAGTAACCAGTTAATAATCGGCCAACTGCCTATATTTATCGGCTCAAAAAACGGATTTACAGCAGTAAAGCTTTTCAGTATTAGTAAGCCACTCAGTGTTAATAACGCAAAACCTGCTACTTGATAGAGTTTTGCCAATTGCGCAGTAAAGCGTGAACGCAGTAAATAAACACAACCTAATATACCCCAGTTACAGGTTAATAAAATATGCTCATACACAGACAAGTTCTCAAAGTCTGGGTAGTGCCCCACCAACTGATAGCTCGTCTCTGTGGTAAGAAATAAAGCAATACAATGAAGCGTTGCACCTTCTAGCCACACCCGAACAGATTGCTGCTGCCAGTGCCTCGCTGCAAAGTAAAATAAGCAAGCGCATACTGGGTATACAACCAAACTCCAGGGCACACCGAGCAGCAACGCACCACTGTAATCAGCTGACCAAGGTGCAAAGCTTAACCTAACTAGTAAAGCGCCAACTAAGCCCTTAAGCGGCCAAGTAGGTATGCTGAGTGACTGTTTATTGACATAAAAACTGATCAACAACACTTGCGCAGCAAGCGCTAAGGTCAAGCTGCTGCCTTCAAGGAGCATGGTTAACGCTAAGCTAATATTGGCATTACCGCCAAGCCAGTAACTAAATACCCGCATTGGACTTGTGCTATTAATTGATAACTTAAATAACCAAGCAGACAGTGCCAGTAATACAAAGCACCAAACCGGATACGCCGTCATCAAGGCATGTTCGGGAGTGATGACATATAAGCAACTAATAATCACAAAACTTGAAAGTGAAGCAAGTAAAGCAAAACCTAAGCGTTTAGGGTATTTACGACCAAACAAAAACCCATAACCCGCAAACAAAGCAATAAAAAACAGCCCTGCTCCGTAATTTTGCCGAAATACAAAAAGCTGCTCAGAGTAATCAACAGAATTGTATTGCCCTGTGAGCAAACACATTACACTCACAACAGCTAGTATCAGCCAGTGATCCCATGCACTGTTTTTTAATACCAAAAGAAGCAGTAAAGCCACTAACGACAACATACTAAGCTGCCAAGTAAGCAGTTGGTTACTGCTCATCAGTAAAAGATAAAGTGGTACGACAACAGCTATCAACAGAGGGTTGTCGGGCAGTTGCTTAAGTAGTGTTTTAAAGCGATGTGGACGGTATTCTATTTGTTTAATACTCAGCCCTAGGCGTGGAATCGCAATTAACAATAGGATGCTAAATAGAGCATAAAGATTAATAAACCAATGCAGGTTTTTAGCTGCACTCATTGCAACTAGGTAATACCAGCCTAAATGACCCGCCCATAACAGATACCACAACCAATGCCGTTTTACGTAATGAGCAACTAGCGAAGCCGATACACTAACAAAAGCAACATAAGTTAGCAGTGCTATAAAGTCATTGCTCCCGGTATTAACCCAAACCGGCACGCTGTAGGCGCCAATAATGCCAATGACTGCTAGCACAGGACCAAAACGCAGTGCCATCCAGCTTGCTGCTACAGAAACCAAGGTTAAAATGCTAAATGCAGGTAAAGCTTGCAGTAAGCCATAATGGCTGTAGGCCAGCAAGGTCAATGCAAAACAACTAATAAAACCACCACTTGCCAGCGCCGCGGGAATATAGTTGCTAAACCCATCAAAGATAATACCTTTGCGATGTAAAACCTCCGCCGCAACAATTAAGCTCAAACCAAAAATAGCGCCAAGCGTAAGTCGCATGGTTTCAGATAATAAGCCTGCCTCCAGTGAATAGCGGGCTAAAAAGATACCGCCAAAGGCAAGTGCAACCGCTCCTACCCAAGTTAACCAATTGGCTTTGATTTGTGTAACGAGTTGGCTTACTAGCAGATTTAAAGTCGCAGGCTTGGGTTTTGTTTGCTCTGGCTTTTTACTAGTAGCCTCAATCGGCTTACTAATGATTACAGGCTCTGGTTCAAATTTTGCTGTGTCAGTCAGATCGGCGTTTGAATTATCAAACTGGTTTGCAGTATTTTCTTGTGGATGATGGGTATATGTCGCGTTAAGTTTGACTCGAAGAGCAGCTACTTCTCGCTTTAAACTAGAGAGTTGAAAAAAGGCAAAAATACCCGCAAGTGAGCCACCTACAACAACTAGTGCTAGTAATACTAGTAACGCAATACCGCCATCCATACTCTCTCCTTGTGTACGCTTTAAACAAAAAAGCATAAGCCTTAATTGTTTATACAATAAACACTTAGCAAGAGTAAATAAACAACGATATTGCGTTTTAGCCGGTTAAGACTGTTCAGTCACCGTACGCTCTAAGGTCATTTTAAAACCTGAGTCTGTGGTTTCATCGTGTTCAATCACTAAGATATAGTTACCCTCTTCGGTAAAATCCATATCGCTTTGTTGCAAGAGCACAATCTGTTGACCGTTATCTTCAAACACCACATAGGTTGTATAAACTTCGTTATCAACCACCTGCTCTTGTTGGTCGTATTGATCTAACCCTTCAACAACATTGCTAGTATCTTCAACCGTTTCACCATTGAGGGTGAAGTACACATCAACTTCGTCAATCTCTTGCCCTGCATAACTATCAATTAAGTTAACCACAGTAACTGCGTGGCTGTAGCTGCTTGGAGTTAGGTTTTCTTCAATGGTCATCATACGAGGGCCGTAATCTTTATCATTGTAGAAAAGACCAACCGCACTTTGCTCACGCTCTAATGTCATTAAGAAATTATCGACAATTGTGTCACCCGCTTCGTCTAACATAGCGACACTATAACTATTTGGTGACATGCTCATGTATTCAGAGTAACTATCGTTGCTAACAACTTCGGTGTTGGTCGCCGTTGTGCCTCGGGTTACTTTAAACTGGGTTTGCGTGTAATCATCGATGGTATTGATAAAACGCAGCTGACCTTGCGCGTCTTGGTGGTTTAGTTGTGTGACTGAACTACTTGCCGTCACGACGTCAAGCGTAATGCCATCTTCTTCTGTTGCATAACTTGGGCGGATCATCGCCATGTACGTTGCTTCATCATTAAAGTACACGGTTGGTGATTCAAAAATCACATCAGTGCTGCCGCTAGCGGTAATATAAATAGTGTAATAACCTTCCTCAAGCGTCGCTAATTCTGGCTCAACGAGGTATTGCGAAGTCATTAATAACTCAGCGGTATCAAATAACCCGTCGTCAGTAGCAACGTATACATCGTAAAGGTTATCTTCACCAACGATATTAAAAAAGCCAACATTGAATTCATCTTCATCGCTTGACGTCGGCACACTGAGCTCAGTAAAAATTGGTTCAGCAAAATCACCGTTCATTACTAGCAACTGAGTTTGATCATTTTTAATTTTGATGGTTTCTTCGTCGATGGTGATATAACTATCATTGGCATCAACATATTCAAAACTGAGTTCATACTCCCCCGAACTGTAGTTATGACGGGTTGATACATCACCAAAATCTGCCCCCGAACGTTCAGTGTCATCAACAAATAAACGTGTGTATGGGCTGTTGTAAGAGCCATTGTACAGTTGCACATAGCCACTGTTGCTACTGCTGCTGTCATCGCTTGAACAGGCAGCCAGTACCGAAAGCAAACTTGAGGCAACAATTGTTTTAAGCAGAGTGCTTTTCATGGAATTTTTTCCTTATTGTTTGTAATACCCCATTCTGACTCGAATAGTGCGAAAAAATTCTATTTTTTACAAACTATTACCTTCACTTACAGTTACTTACGATAAGGTTAAAAAGTGTAGAAAATGATGTAGAAAAGCACTTAATTAATCATAATTATGGACAGAAAATCACATTTATAGTGAAAGCAGCTTACTTTTACACGAAAAGTAAATAATGATTACATTTTAGGCGCTTATGCAATCAAATCAGATAAATTATTAGATAGTTAAATTTGCGCTATGCAGCACAAAAAAATTAGCAAATAATGGTGTTCACACAAACGGGATTAGAATGAGGACTATGAACACGATTTTAACCACACAATGCGATGATGATGTTGGTCTAATTGCCAAGATCACCGGCCTTTGTCATCAGCATAACTTAAACATTACACGTAATAACGAATTTGTAGATAAAGACGCTAAACGCTTTTTTATGCGTACAGAGTTAAGCGGCGTTATTTCAGATGACTTTTTACCAAGCCTTGCTGAGCTACTTCCTGATGGCGCAGAGCTTGCCCTGCACAGCAGCGAAAAAACGAAAGTGGTATTGCTTGCCACTAAAGAAGCGCACTGTTTAGGTGGTGTATTACTAAAGCAATTCGAAAAAGCATTAAACATCGAAGTACTGGCTGTGATTGCCAACTACGCCGACTTAGCGCCACTGGCTGCAGGCTTTGATGTGCCATTTCATGTGGTATCGCACGAAGGCTTAAGCCGTGCGGAGCATGATCAACAAGTCGGTGATTTAATTGCCAGCTATCAGCCTGATATCATCGGCCTTGCTAAATATATGCGTATTTTAAGCCCTGAATTTGTGGCACGCTTTGAAGGTAAGATTATTAATATTCACCATTCATTTTTGCCAGCCTTTATTGGCGCAAAGCCTTACCATCAGGCATTTGAGCGCGGTGTAAAAATTATTGGCGCGACCGCTCACTTTGTTAATAATGAGCTCGATGAAGGGCCGATTATTTTACAAGATGTGACGCATGTCAGTCATGCTGATACCGCAGAGATGATGGCAAAAATGGGTAAAGATGTAGAGAAAACTGTGTTCTGTAAAGCGTTGCAGCTCGCATCTGAACATAAACTGTTTATCAATGGAAATCGAACCGTGGTGTTCGCTTAAGCAATAAAATGAAGAGGCTGAGTGGCTAATGCTGATCAGTTAAGAAGTTGATCAGTTGACCGATCAGAATGATCATGCACAATCCGTAGTTAGGCAACTAACTACGGATTTTTTTTGTGAATATAGAACAAGCTCTTCATTCTGCTTTCGAAGAAAGCACTCGT
>NZ_JAYMDY010000037.1:0-13036 GCF_037027245.1 Pseudoalteromonas sp. CH_XMU1449-3 | reverse complement strand
GCTGATAGCTGATAGCTGATAGCTGATAGCTGATAGCTGATAGCTGATAGCTGATAGCTGATAGCTGATAGCTGATAGCTGATAGCTGATAGCTGATAGCTGATAGCTGATAGCTGATAGCTGATAGCTGATAGCTATGTTATAATCCCCGCAATTTTTGACTTTCAGTAAGTAACAACGCAATGACACTTGATGATATTCGTATCGTATTAGTTAACACATCACATTCTGGTAATATTGGCTCAGCGGCACGTGCTATGAAAACGATGGGCTTATCAAATTTATATCTAGTTGATCCTGCTTGTGAAATTGATAGTCATGCGAGTGCGCTTGCGGCCGGTGCAACTGATGTTTTAGGTAAAACAGTAGTTGTTGATACATTGGCAGATGCGATTGCTGATTGTGGCTTAACAATTGGTACCAGCGCACGCTCACGTACTTTATCTTGGCCTATGGTTGAGCCGCGTGAATGTGGTGAAAAATTAGTGGCTGAGGCTGAACAGGGCCCTGTTGCACTCGTGTTTGGTCGCGAAAATAGTGGTTTAACGAACGAAGAATTACAACAATGTAACTACCACGTTTGTATTCCTGCAAACCCTGAATACAGCTCACTAAATCTAGCGATGGCGGTGCAAACACTGTGTTATGAAACACGTATGGCTTATTTAAATAAACAGCCAAAAGTACAAGAAGAAGACGAAGCAACCTATCCAAATGCGAAGCAAACTGAGCTGTTCTACGAGCATTTAGAGCAAACGCTAAACGACACAGGTTTTATCATCAAGCAACACCCTGGCATGGTGATGACTAAACTACGTCGCTTATTTAACCGCGCACGTCCAGAAGAAGCTGAGATGAACATCTTACGCGGTATTCTTACCTCTATTAATAAGTCTATTAAATAATCACAGGTTATAAGTATAATACTTGACTAAATTACTCAGGTAATTACAATGTACCCAGTACTTGACTGTTTTTGTCAAGTATTCGGTTTTATCAATGGCAAGTATCAATTTTTATCAAGTGATAATACTTGACTATTTTGGTCTGGTAATTAAAATTTGCACACCTTAGCGTGCAGTAACATCGGGGGCTCCATGAAGTTAACATCAAAAGGCAGATACGCAGTAACCGCCATGTTGGATGTTGCACTACATACAAATGTGGGTGCAGTGCCTCTTGCCGATATTTCTGAACGCCAAGAGATTTCGTTATCTTACCTTGAACAACTATTCGCCCGTTTACGTAAAAACGGCCTTGTGACCTCTGTGCGTGGCCCAGGTGGCGGATATTTACTAGGTCGAGAAGCGAACGAAATTTCTGTCGGCGATGTGATTAACGCCGTTGATGAGTCTGTTGATGCAACACGTTGCCACAATGCAACGGGTGGCTGCCAAAGCGGCATGCGTTGTTTGACTCATACCTTATGGTCGGACTTAAGCGCACGTATCGAAGAGTTTTTAAATAGTATTACCCTTGCTGAATTGGTGGAAAAGTCAGATGTGAAAGAAGTCGCATCGCGCCAAGATAACAGCATCAACAATGCAATTAAGCAACTGGAAAACATTCAAGTAAGCTGTCAACTGTAGCTTGACGAAAGCGGAGAGAGAAATGAAGTTACCGATTTATTTAGATTACGCAGCAACCACGCCTGTTGATGAACGTGTGGCAAAAGAAATGATGCAATGCCTGACTATGGACGGTAATTTTGGTAACCCTGCATCACGCTCACACCGTTTTGGTTGGCAAGCAGAAGAAGCAGTTGATCAAGCGCGTACAGATATTGCTGATCTGATCAACGCCGACCCGCGTGAAATTGTTTTCACTTCAGGTGCTACAGAATCAAACAACCTAGCAATTAAAGGTGCTGCGCAGTTCTATAAGAAGAAAGGCAAGCACGTTATCACGGTTAAAACAGAGCACAAAGCAGTGCTTGATACGTGTCGTGAACTAGAGCGTCAAGGTTTCGAAGTAACCTATATGGACGTTGAAGAAAACGGTTTACTTGACCTTAAAAAGCTTGAAGCTGCAATGCGTGACGACACAGTACTTGTGAGCGTAATGCACGTAAATAACGAGCTAGGTGTTATCCAAGATATCGCGACAATCGGCGAAATGTGCCGTGAGCGCAAAATTATGTTCCACGTAGATGCTGCACAAAGCGCAGGTAAAGTACTTATCGACGTGCAACAGTTAAAAGTTGATTTCATGTCGTTCTCTGGCCACAAAGTATATGGCCCGAAAGGTGTAGGCGCACTTTATGTTCGTCGTAAGCCACGTGCACGTTTAGAAGCACAAATGCACGGTGGTGGTCATGAGCGTGGTATGCGTTCAGGCACACTAGCTACTCACCAATTAGTTGGTATGGGTGCGGCATTTAGAATCGCTAAAGAAGATTTCGAAAAAGACCATGCACACATCAGCGCACTTCGTAAGCGTCTGATTGATGGCATCATGGCTGATATGGACGAAGTTTACTTCAATGGTGAACCAAGTCACTCAGTTCCAGGTATTGTAAATATCAGCTTCAACTTTGTTGAAGGTGAGTCGTTATTAATGGCTGTTAAAGACATTGCTGTTTCATCAGGTTCAGCCTGTACCTCAGCAAGCTTAGAGCCTTCTTATGTACTACGTGCATTAGGCCGCAATGACGAGTTGGCACACAGCTCAATTCGTTTCAGCATTGGCCGCTTTACGACTGAAGAAGAGATTGATTACACCGTTGAACTAATCAAAAACTCGATCGGCCGTTTACGTGAGATGTCTCCTCTATGGGAAATGCATCAAGAAGGTATTGATTTAGATTCAGTTGAGTGGGCGCATCACTAATCAGTGATCGCCGCCGCTAGCAGGTAGTGAGGATAGTATTATGGCTTATAGTGATAAAGTAATCGATCATGTTGAAAATCCACGTAACGTGGGTGCTTTAGACAAAAATGATCCGTCAGTTGCAACAGGTATGGTGGGTGCACCAGCATGTGGTGACGTAATGAAATTGCAAATCAAAGTATCACCAGAAGGTGTAATTGAAGACGCAAAATTCAAAACATATGGTTGTGGTAGCGCAATCGCTTCTTCTTCACTTGTAACTGAGTGGGTTAAAGGCAAAACATTAGATGAAGCTGCAACAATCAAAAACACTGATATCAGTGCTGAGCTTGAATTACCGCCAGTGAAAATTCACTGCTCAATTTTAGCAGAAGACGCGATTCAAGCAGCAATTGCTGACTACAAAAGCAAACAAGCGAAGTAAGAGATAAATTCATGGCAGTGACATTGACAGATGCGGCAGCAAACCGCGTAGAATCATTTTTAGCAAATCGCGGCAAAGGCATTGGCCTACGCGTTGGCATTAAAACGACGGGCTGTTCTGGTCTTGCTTATGTTCTTGAATTTGTTGATGAGTTAGCAGACGGCGACGAAATTTTTGAAAGCCGTGGTGTGAAAGTAATCGTTGATGCTAAAAGCTTAGTCTACATTGATGGTACTGAGCTTGATTACACTAAAGAAGGTTTGAACGAAGGGTTTAAGTTTAACAACCCGAACCAAGCCGATGAGTGTGGTTGCGGCGAAAGCTTCACCGTTTAAGCTTATAAAACTTTCTTTGCTTGAAGCCCTGCCTATGTAGGGCTTTGTTCTTTCCTGTTTACCGAGTTGGATTATGTAATGCGTTACTTTGAGTTATTTGCAATTCCAGTAGATTACAACATTGATTTAGCGACTATTAATAAACACTACCTTGAGCTGCAACGTGCAGTTCACCCAGATCGCCACGCAAGCTCTAGCAGCCGTGATAAATTACTTGCTGTGCAAAATGCAGCAGAAATCAATGATGCATTACAAACCTTAAAACACCCGGTAAAACGTGCTGAGTACATGCTAAGCGAGCTTGGTGTTGATATTCGCGCCGAGCAACAAACATTACAAGACCCGCTATTCTTAATGCAGCAAATGGAGCTGCGTGAAGAATTAGAAGAACTTGAAAATGCCGCAGATCCTGATGCAGCAATTACCCAGTTTGAAGCGCAAATTAAACAGCTCGATAAACAATACAGCAGTGAATTAGCCGCTCAGCTGGCAAGTAATGATGAGCAACAATGGCAAGCTGCTGCTGACAATATTCGTAAATTGAAGTTTGTTTATAAGCTACGCGATGAACTAGAGCGTATTGAAGACAGTTTATTTGATGATTAATCGTTAGTTGTTATACAACAGCTATTTAAGAGTTTAAAAAGAGCATTATGGCATTATTGCAAATTGCTGAGCCGGGGCAGAGCGCGGCACCACATGAGCACAAATTAGCAGTCGGTATTGACCTTGGTACAACTAACTCGTTAGTTGCAACAGTGCAAAGCGGCGAAGCGCGTACACTGACTGATTTAGCAGGCAATGCGATGCTACCTTCGGTTGTTCAATATCAAGCAGATAGCATTGTGGTTGGTGAACGAGCGGCAGCAGCTGCTACTCAAGACCCTGCAAACACACTGATCTCGGTTAAGCGTTTTTTAGGTAAAACTCAGGCTGAAATCGAAAAAAGCTATGGTCAACTGCCGTACGAATTTTGTGAGCATGATGGCTCGTTAGCAATCAGCACGGTTGCGGGTGCAATTAGCCCTGTTACTGCATCGAGTGAAATTTTAAAAGCATTAAAATTACGTGCAGAAGACAGCTTTGCAGGCCAAGACATCTTAGGCGCGGTTATTACTGTGCCAGCTTATTTTGATGATGCTCAGCGTCAAAGCACTAAAGATGCCGCAGAGCTTGCAGGTATCAAGGTTTTACGTTTATTAAACGAGCCAACGGCTGCGGCTGTAGCTTATGGCCTTGATTCAGGCCAAGAAGGCATTATCGCCGTGTACGATTTAGGTGGCGGTACCTTCGATATTTCTATATTACGTTTACACCAAGGCGTATTCGAAGTACTTGCGACTGGCGGTGACTCAAGCCTTGGTGGTGACGATTTTGACTCGCTACTAGTTGATTACTTCAAAAAACAAACGGGTGTGAGCGAGCTTTCTGCATCGGTATTGCGTTTATTCATCAATAAAGCAAAAGCGTGTAAAGAAGCGCTAAGCCAATACCAGACTGTAAATGTTGGTTTAGAGTTTGATGGTCAAAGCCACAAAGTTGAAGTTACCCGCGAAACGTTTGATGAGCTTGCTCTTAGCCTGGTTAAGAAAACACTACGCTCTTGTCGCCGTGCGGTTAAAGATGCCGGTATCGAGAATGAAGAAGTACTACAA
The DNA here is from genome assembly GCF_037027245.1 of Pseudoalteromonas sp. CH_XMU1449-3. NCBI lineage: Bacteria > Pseudomonadati > Pseudomonadota > Gammaproteobacteria > Alteromonadales > Pseudoalteromonadaceae > Pseudoalteromonas > Pseudoalteromonas sp. CH_XMU1449-3. The sequence continues at coordinate 7,793 of NZ_JAYMDY010000037.1, read as the reverse complement.
GTTGTAATGGTTGGCGGCTCGACTCGTATGCCAATTGTACGCTCTCAAGTTGCTGCATTTTTTGATAAAGAGCCACTGACTTCTATCGATCCAGATCGCGTAGTTGCACTCGGTGCAGCACTGCAAGCAGATGTATTGGTTGGCAATAAGCCAGATTCAGACATGTTGCTATTAGACGTATTACCACTGTCGCTAGGTCTTGAAACCATGGGTGGTTTGGTTGAAAAAATCATTCCACGTAACACTACGATCCCTGTTGCACGTGCACAAGAGTTTACTACTTTCAAAGATGGTCAAACGGCTATGTCACTGCATGTATTACAAGGTGAGCGTGAGCTAGTTGACGATTGTCGTTCGTTGGCTAAATTCAGCTTAAAAGGTATTCCGGCCATGGCAGCTGGTGCTGCGCATATTCGCGTAACCTTTAAAGTTGATGCTGATGGCCTATTAAGTGTATCGGCAATGGAAAAATCAACGGGTGTGCAAGCTGAAATTCAGGTCAAACCATCATTTGGTTTATCGGACGATCAAGTTGCAAACATGCTTAAAGAATCAATGACTAACGCAAAAGACGATATGCAAGCGCGGATGCTTAAAGAGCAGCAAGTTGAAGCGTTACGTGTTGTTGAAGCGCTTGAAGCATCACTGGCAACCGACAGTGCATTACTTGATGAACAAGAATTAGGTGCGTTAAAAGCAGAAATTGCTAAACTTGTTGCCGTGCGCGAAAGTGCAACAACACCTGCAGAAATTAAAGCAGCGATTGAAGCTGTAGACAATGCAAGTAGCGAATTTGCTGCTCGCAGAATGGATGCATCAATCAAAAAAGCGCTGCAAGGGCAGTCAGTAGACGAAGTTTAACGAGGTAAGGTATGCCACAAATTATTTTTCTTCCACACGAAGAGTTATGCCCAGAAGGCGCTGCTATTGAAGCTCCTGCAGGTGAAACGGTATTAGATGTTGCGCTAAAGAATGGTATTAGCATTCCGCATGCATGTGAAAAATCATGTGCATGTACAACATGCCACTTAGTCATCCGTGAAGGCTTTGACTCTTTAGATGAGAGCGATGAGCTTGAAGACGACATGCTAGATAAAGCATGGGGTCTTGAGCCTGAGTCACGCCTTGGTTGCCAAGCGGTGATCAAAGATGAAGATTTAGTGGTTGAAATTCCAAAGTATAATCTCAATATCGTTAATGAAGAGCATTAATTTTTAACGGCTTTGATTTCGTAAAAACCGCTGTAGTTGCTTGGTCTCTACAGCGGTTTTTTGTTTTTTAGAGCTGTCAGCTTTCAGCCGTCAGTTTTTAGCAAATAGAGAGGGTGTTTCAGTTATTTGTGTTTTTGAGCAGCAATAGCTTTACATTGATCTCTCAGGTTTTATGTTTTTGATAGCTGATAGCTGATAGCTGATAGCTGATAGCTGATAGCTGATAGCTGATAGCTGATAGCTGATAGCTGATAGCTGATAGCTGATAGCTGATAGCTGATAGCTGATAGCTGATTTTGGAGGTTCTATGTCTGATTTGGTTTTTTCTGATTCGTTTATCGACGGTGACTTTTATTCTACGGGCCAGCGTTTTAGTGTAGATAACCCCGCAACTGCAGAGGCGATCACCCATGTCTCTGATATTGATGAAGTAGGGGTTAAGCTGGCTATAAAAAGTGCTGACGAGGCATTTCGCAAACTAAAGCAAACAACTGCAACCGAGCGAAGTGAAACGTTGCGTCGCTGGTATGAGTTGGTTATTGAGCACAAGCAACAGCTTGCTGAATTGATGACTAAAGAGCAGGGTAAGCCTTTAAAAGAAGCCTTGGGCGAAGTGGAATACGGTGCAGGCTTTATTAAATGGTTTAGTGAAGAAGCAAAGCGCAGTTATGGCGATACTATTCCAGCCACTGACAGCAAGCATCGTTTAACAACGATAAAGCAACCAATTGGTGTGGTGGCTGGTATTACCCCTTGGAATTTCCCGATTGCCATGATCACCCGTAAAGTTGCACCCGCTTATGCCGCGGGTTGTAGTTTTGTGATTAAACCTTCGGAGCATACGCCATTATGCGCTATTGCCTTAGCCTACCTTGCTGATAAAGCAGGGTTTGTAAAAGGTGCGCTGAACGTAGTGGTCTCTGAAAACGCAAAAATGGTGGGTGAGATCATGACCGAGTCGGAGCGTGTGCGTAAGTTCACATTCACAGGCTCAACCGGTGTAGGTAAGCAGTTACTATCGCAGTGCGCTTCAACAATTAAACAAACGTCAATGGAGCTTGGCGGCAATGCACCGTTCATTATTTTCGATAATGCCGATTTAGATGAGGCTGTTGCTGGCCTAATGGGGGCTAAGTTTAGAAACGCAGGGCAAACCTGTGTTGCCGCTAACCGAATTTTTGTTCAGCGCTCAGTGCTTGAAACGGTGCTCGAAAAACTCACAGACAAAGTAGCTGAGTTAAAGGTAGGTAATGGTCTTGATGACGGGGTAGATATCGGTCCATTAATTTACCCTAAAGCAAAAGAGAAAGTACAAACGCTTGTGCAAGATGCGGTTGATAAAGGTGCATCGTTAATCGGTGACAACAGCGAGCTTGAAGGTAGCTTTCAAGCGCCATTAATTTTAACCGATGTGACTCCAGAGATGGATATCTATCATGATGAAGTGTTTGGCCCCGTAGTCAGCATCATCGCTTTTGATGATGAACAAGAGGTAATTCAGCTTGCGAACGACGTGCCTTACGGTTTAGCTGCGTATTTTTATAGTGAAAACATCAAGCAAGTTTATCGCGTAAGCGAAGCACTCGAATACGGCATGATAGGTATTAACGAAGGTCTTATTTCAAATCCCGTAGCGCCATTTGGCGGCGTTAAGCAGTCTGGCTTAGGCCGAGAAGGCGGTCACCAAGGGTTAGATGAGTACCTAGAAGAGAAGTATCTTTGTGTTAAGGTTTGAGCCGTCAGCCGTCAGCCGTCAGCCGTCAGCCGTCAGCCGTCAGCCGTCAGCCGTCAGCCGTCAGCCGTCAGCCGTCAGCCGTCAGCCTGATAGCTGATAGCTGATAGCTAACTCCTTGCCTTTATTTTTCATAAAATGATAGCGCTGTCATTTTAGTTTTTATATGATAGGAACGAATTATTAACAAAAATGAAAAATAGTACGCAGAAATACCGTACACTCAGGGCTTAAACGAGGAGAAAGTAATGGATTTTAAGAAGTCACTATTCGCGGTAATGCTAGCGACAGCGCCTTTAATGGCTAGTGCAGCATTAACTCAATCGCAAGTTGATCAGTTTGCGAAAGGTACCGAACTGCTGTTTTCGGTAGAAGATAACTTTCGTAATAAAGATGCGGGCTTTTTAGGAAAAATTACCCTCAACAATGGCTCTAATGTGGCGTTACCTGCAGGCGAGAGCGACTGGCAGCTTTATATTCACTCTGTTCGTAAAATCTCAACCGAGCATGTTGCGGGCCTAAACATTGAACACGTTAATGGTGACCTTCATCGCATCGTACCAACGAGCTCTTTTAAAGGTTTAGGTGCAGGTGAAAGCTTAGAGTTGCCGTTTGATGCGCAAGTATGGATTGTAGCTTACAGTGACTTTATGCCACGGGCATTTTTTGTTTCGGGTAAGAATAAACCAGCCGTATTTGCCAACACCGACACTGAAGACTTTAAACAGTTTGTGACGCCATTTACCCGTGAAAATCAGTTACGCCGTTACAATGAGCCAAAAGATTTATCGGTTTTAGCAACGGCAAAAGTACGTTTCGAGCGTAATAGCACTGATAAGGTGTCGGTTAGTAAAGAGGATGCTTTAAAGCGTATTATCCCTAAGCCTCGTAAAGTCGATTTTAACCGTGGCAGCGCAACGTTAAACAATAATTGGCAAATCAGTTATCAAGGTCAGCTGAAACACGAAGTTATGGTGTTTATGCAAGACTTACAAGATGACTATGGCATTAGCCTTAAAGCACAGCCTGATCATATCAATGTCGGCAAAGACAAAGTAATACGCTTAAAAGTCGACCCTAAACTCAATAATGCAAAAGCAGAAAGCTACACTCTAGAGATTGATGATGAAGTGATCACTATCGTAGGTAGCGATAATGCCGGTGTGTTTTATGCGATGCAAAGCTTATTAAACCTCATTCCTGCAAATAGCCAAGGCAGTGCCAGCTTACCGCAGTTAGAACTTGAAGACTCACCGCGTTATGGTTGGCGTGGTATGCATTACGATAATGGTCGTAACTATCATGGCAAAGAAGCAATGTTCAAGCTGGTTGAGCAAATGGCTCGCTATAAAATGAATAAGCTACACTGGCACTTTTCAGAAGATGAAGGCTGGCGACTTGAGATCCCAGGCCTACCAGAGCTTACCGACGTTGGTGGCTATCGCTGCTTTGATTTAGAAGAACGCGAGTGCTTATTAACTCAGCTTGGCACAGGGCCATTTAAATCAGGCTCAGGTAATGGTTATTTGAAACGTGATGAGTTTGTTGAGCTATTAAAGTTTGCTAAAGACCGCCACATTCAAATCATCCCTGAAGTTGAAGGCCCTGGCCATGCGCGAGCCTCAATTAAAGCGATGGAAGCGCGTTATCACAACATGTTAGAAGAAGCTGAGAAAGCCGCTAAAAACAACATTAAAACGCGCTCTGCAAACAAAGAAATTCAACACATAGATATGGGGCCAGCAACGCAATATTTGCTTACTGATCCAAAAGATACCTCTGTGTACATGACGGTACAAAACTACAAAGATAACTCGATGAATGTATGTATGGACTCAACCTACGCATTTTTAGATAAAGTAACTTATGAACTTCAGCAGATGTATCGCGAGGCAGGTGTGCAGTTAAAGAACCTGCATATTGGTGGTGATGAAGTCGGTGCTGGTTCGTGGATAGGCTCGCCAATCTGTCAGGCGTTATTTGCCGATCCTAATAACGGTGTAGCTGGCCCCGCTGATTTAAAACCTTATTTCACACAACGTGTTGCAACCTTACTTGAAAAACGCGGTATTTCTCCGGGTATTTGGGAAGATGGCATCATGTATGACCGCGAAAATTCGTTTAAACGTGATGAGTTCCCTAACAAAACTTTTACCGTTAATACTTGGGATAACATTTGGGAATGGGGCGTTGCCGATAGAGCATACCGCCTAGCAAATGCTGGTTATCAAGTGGTGTTATCACACGGTACGCATTTGTACTTTGACCACCCATACGAAGCAAGCCCTGAAGAGCGTGGTTATTACTGGGCCACTCGTTACACAGATACGAAAAAAGCCTTTAATTACATGCCTGATGACGTGTATGCCAATGCCGATTACACCCGTACTCGTGAGCCAATCGTTAATTTAGAAGCGTTGGTGGGCCGCCCACTACCTAAACTTGAAAAGCCTGAAAATATTCTAGGTATGCAAGGTCAGGTATGGTCAGAAACAATCCGTACTGAAGAGCAAGTCTTAGCAATGATCTTCCCGCGTATTTTGTCAGTGGCAGAGCGCGCATGGCACAAAGCCGATTGGGAAGGCGAAAATGTCGATATTAAAAAACAAGCAAAAGACTGGGCTGAGTTCTCAAGTGCTGTAGGCTTAAAAGAGCTTGATAAGTTAGCTAAAGATGGCATCGAGCTGCATTTACCAGTACCGGGCGGTGTGATTGAAGATGGTAAATTGTATGCCAATAGCGCATTTGCATATTTGAGCATTGAGTACAGCCTAGATAACGGCCAAAGCTGGCAAACTTATGCCGAGCCTGTGAAGGTTGATAACAATGCAAAAGTTGCACTACGCACCCGCTTAAACGCAAAACAAACCAGTCGCGTGACCGTTGTTGGTGAGTAATGTTTCTGCGATAAATAAATATGATGCCTACAGCAAAGTGTAGGCGTCATTTTTGCTTGGCGCGTCTTACATTCAACACCGTTCGCTCAAAACTGATAGCTGAAAGCTGACGGCTAATCCAAATTCATCGCGCGAAATAAATTTCACGCCTACGGTGTCTAAAAGAAATATGTCAGCGCTGTCATTTTTGTTGCGATAGTGTTATAAATATTTAATATCTCTTTTATATAATCATCTGAATCAGCAGCGCCGTAGAGTCGAACTGTGCTGTTATGGGAAATATTATGTCTGAAATGAATAAACAAAGCAGTGTTGTGCCTATGGCGATTGTTGCCACGCTGTTTTTTATACTGGGTTTTGCTACATGGTTAAATGGTTCACTGATGCCATTTTTACAGCAGATTTTGCAGCTTTCACCGTTTCAGGCATCGCTGATTATTTTCTCGTTTTATATCGCCGTGACTTTTACGGCTTTACCTTCGGCGATGATCATCAGAAAGGTAGGTTATAAAAACGGTATGGCGCTGGGTATGGCGACCATGATGGTGGCAGGTTTACTGTTTATTCCTGCTGCAAAAACGCAAATTTTTGCACTGTTTTTATTCGCTCAACTTGTTATGGGAGCCGGGCAAACGTTATTACAAACAGCGGTTAACCCATACGTAGTAAGAATCGGCCCAGAAGAATCAGCCGCGGCTCGCGTTAGTATTATGGGTATATTAAATAAAGGTGCAGGTGTTGTTGCGCCGATTGTGTTTACCGCACTGATACTCAGTGATTTTAAAGGCTTTGTAGGTAAAGAGCTTAGCCAAACTGATATTGATGCAATGGCCAATGGCTTAATATTACCGTATTTAGGGATGGCTATTTTTATTGGTATACTCGGCTTTGCGGTAACTAAAATGCCTTTACCAGAGCTAATTGATGACGACGTTGATGAACAAAAACCGGGGCAGGTAAAAGAAGCGCTAAGCCATCCGAGCCTTGCCTTAGGGATTGTGGCACTTTTTGTTTATGTAGCTGTTGAAGTTATCGCAGGTGATACCATTGGTAGCTTTGCGCTGTCGTTAGGTGTTGAAAAATACAGTGTTATGACATCGTACACCATGGGTTGTATGGTGCTAGGTTACTTTTTAGGGATTTTACTTATCCCAAGAGTGTTATCGCAGCAAACAGCGCTGACAATTTCAGCGGTATTGGGTTGCGTGTTAACGCTAGCGATAGTTACAGGTAGCAATGAAACTGTATTTATATCAACATTATTTGGCCTAAAATCGGTACTACCTGATACCTTATTGCTCATTGCTGTGCTAGGCTTTGCTAATGCCATTGTATGGCCTGCAGTTTGGCCGTTAGCATTATCTGGTTTAGGCAAGCTAACTAGTGTAGGCTCTGGTCTGCTCGTTATGGGTATAGCCGGTGGAGCGTTTGGTCCATTATTTTGGGGCTTAGCAAGTGGCGGCGTAAAAAGCGCAGAAGCACAACAAATGGCTTATATTGTGATGTTGCCTTGTTATTTATTCATACTTTTCTATGCTGTTAAAGGCCACAAGATGAAAAGTTGGAAGTAATTATGAGTTTGAGGTCGGGTGTAAAGCGCACTGCCTTGAACTTTGAAAAGCATTTCTAGTAAATAGAAATAATCCCGTGTGTAATGCCACCGAAAGGTGGCATTTTTTTTGTTTGGGGTTTGAAAAAATTAGGGGGTAGGCTCTAGGTGCTAGGCTTTCGTGTGAAATAAATTTCACGCCTACAATACCCCGCATCTAGTACCTCGTGGGAACGGCTTTAGCCGTGAATTATCTTAGAGACTTCGGCACTAAAGTACCTTATATGGACTCCTCCTATTGCACAATACCCTTCGTTAATTTTGTCAGACTGCGTACTTATATGCGGGCTCATAATGAGGAGCTACCTCGGCCCTTTGATGTATTCGCGCCCTTGTGCCTCTTC
>NZ_JAYMDY010000039.1:0-10150 GCF_037027245.1 Pseudoalteromonas sp. CH_XMU1449-3 | reverse complement strand
TTCCCTTATAAAGAAGAGCTGGTTAGTCGTGATGGGTATATCGATTGGGTGCAGGAGTATGATTACGGAATTCGCTTTGCATTTGTAGATGATAATTATAATTTCAATTACCCTTCTAAATCTAACGGCCAGAGCATAGTTTATGACTCATTATTCAACTCTAAAGGGAAAAGAGTTGAGGTTCTATTTGAACCTAGAGAAAGTACGAAGCCAATATATACAACTAAAGAGTTTCACGATGTATTTGAAGTCAAGATAGAGCAAAATGTAATCCGTTCCTATGCCAAATCAGAAAAGGCGTGGAAATCAGATAACCTACTTATGCCGTTTATATTGGTACTATTTTTAATTGGTGGGCCTTATATATGGTGGAAAACCAAGAAAGAGTACAAGAATGCCTAACAAGCGGATATTGTCGGACTGGTTTTACGCTGCGCTCCAAACCAGCCGCATATGCGGTCGTTATGTTCTTATTTAACAAGGAGGTTTTTTGAGAAAAGCTTTTAGTATATTTTTATTATTGGCATTTTGAAGCTCTCGGGCATTTTGCTACTCAGACGTAGGTATCGTTTATCTAAATCAACTGATTGAGGATGTTCGTAGTCATAAAAATGAAGGTTCAGAATGCAAATACAGTAAAAAGCAGTTTGACTTGATAAATGAGCTAACAAGTTCAGAAAATAAACATTTCAAGTATGCTCGCTTGCTTGGTAAAAATCAAAGTGAGCTGCATGTTTTCGTAGAGATATCAAAACCACAGAGACCGGGTTTATCCTTAATTATTTCTATAAAAAATAACCGTTGTGAAAGTTTTAGCGTTTTCGAGATAATGAATTAAATTCCTGCTTTGAACATAAAAGACGCTTAACACGTTCACTGGGAGAAAAACGGGGCGCGCCTTTGGCATTTTCGCGCTACAATTTGTGTCCGTTAGCTAAGCATTATATTTACTTAAGGATTCGATCTGTGCCTAAATATCAAATTCCTAAAAATGTTGGTGAATGCGAAATTATTGAATCCAGAGCTGGAACTCCTTTGATCTGGAATAGAAAAAAAAGTAAAGGCAAAATTTCTATTCCTTGCAGAGACTGGGAGCACGCTGAAGAGGTTTTAAAAAAACTTAAGGCTCTGAAAAATGGTGGTGAATTGTGGGTATGATTTTATGCTTTCAGTAGCATAGTAAATATAACAAACGCATCAATGAATGGATGTCTAAAGCTTGGCTGGCACTCGTTCCTCTCAAATTTCAGCCAAACTTAATACGTCCCATATTGCGGCGTTATACACCATAGGAAAGCTTTGTGCTAATTCAAGCGATTAATAGTCAGAGAAGACTAAAACCATATTTCTACTCGCAGTCTGCTAAAGTTGGTGGTATTGGTTGCCTGCTTGGGCTTTCAGCAGCGTACCCGTTATTCTTTATAATTGCCTCGAGCTTTGGTATTGAGTCAGATATCCCAATACGTAGCTACGATGTTGGTACAGTATCTGTAATGTTCACAATATGCTTATTAATTCTTTGTTTATCACTATACGCATTTTGTGCTTTAACTGCCTTTATTTACTATGGAATTAAGTGCAAGAAAGGGCATATCGATAGGCAAGGACTTAATAATATCGTATTTAAAGGTATCTATCCAAAGCGATGGCAACGTGGGCTTTAGTTCGGATTATAACAAACCACTAAATACTCTCGCTGAGGCGCTAACAAATGGGTTGCGTCACTTTGTTGCTATTTCTAGCTCTTCAGTGGTGCGCTAGCCAATAGAAATGTTTATGCGAAATTCACCTAATACATCCGACTCTCTAAAATGTTTTTTTCCAGTAATTAGTTAACGCAAATACCCTAAATGTCTATTTTCAGAGATAGCTAAACATTGAGGTTGGCTTAAAATAATAGTTAATTTGTTTCCAAACTATGTAGTACGCACATATATTAAAAAATGAGCGACGAGCGCATTTTCTTTTTCTGAATCCCTTTAGGACTAATTTAAAATACAAGTTGCCGATGCTTTAAGTTATTTGTTACTAATAGATTTATTAATACATGAGCGTGACATTGGCAGAAAGATGCGTGACGCGAGCACTATTAAATTGTTAGGTAGCTAGATGGAATTTCAGAGTTGGCCAACACCTTTTGAAAATGGCAGTTTGTGGTTAGTTGATTTGTCATGGGGTACCAAAGAGTGGACTTTAGAGAAATCGAATGGTGTAAAGTACCTGATTAAAGGCGACGCAAAACACGAATACCATGAACTTGTTGCTCGTGTATTTCACGAAGAATCACAAACTATATACGAGCTATTATTTGAATCTGTAAATGGCTTTCGTTGTCTTGATGAGCATGGGTTGACTGAAGTTTGGAGCGAACAACGACCAAAGTTCAATACTTTTAAAATAAGAGGTCACGGCTGGCACAAAGAAAGTCCGCTCACCTTCTTTATAGGAAATGATGGTGAATGGTCTCACTTAATAGTTACTTCTGACGAATGTTTAGAGGTTGTTTGTCGGGAAAACCCTATTGTAAAAGTAATTGGTAAAGCAGAGGTTTTCGATACCTAACAAAGCCATAAAAAAGGACGCAAAACAGCAGGCTTGTGCTCCTTCGTCGCCAATTTTAGCCTGCTATTTTGTGCCGTTTATTACGGCGTTAGGTTAAAAAGTTGAATGGCACTACCTAAAAAAGGAATTAGAAAAATTGAGTATGAAGGGCATACATACGGTTGGTTAATTCGTTCAAAGCCAACTTACACTCAGGGGGCGTTTCAAAGCCCAATGACCATAGGTATTCAAGAATTGGACTGTGAAATGCCCAAGGTTTTATATGTTACTCTGAATATTGATCGGCCAGATAATTGGCTATCTAGTCATCAAACTCAAATAACCCCAAATATCATTCGTAATATTATTAAAGGGGCTATCGAAGAAGGTTGGGTGTTTAATGAGGGTGGGGCGGCATATGAGTATGAATTTGGTGTAATAAAAAATGCGTAGCCAGTCACCTAACAAGTTTAACAGCCACCGCCACTGCGTCGCTAGACAGACTAAACGCAGCTTCGCGGCAGGCTGCCGGTTATAAAGGCTTTGGCAGAAATCAAATCAACAAAGGAGAAATAATATGGGTGCATGGGGAATGGGAGTGTTTGATGATGATACTTCTTGTGACTTACTTTATGAAGCTATGGAAACAGACGCTCTCAGCTTTATCAAAAAAGCACAAAACCATAAAGATGCGGAGTATCTGGAATACGATGAATGCCACGAAGTTATTGTTGCTGCTTCTATAATGGACTACATATTAAACGGTACAAAATATAATCATAATACCGAAGGCTATGACGAATGGCTATCAAAGCAAGGAAAAGAAGGAATTGAAAATTTAAAGTCTGATATTTCTGAAGGCCTGCGGAGAGTTTTATCAGGAGAGTCAGAACTAAATGAGTTGTGGCTAGAAAATGAAGAAGATTACCCTGCATGGAAGGGGAATATAGAAAGTATATTGTCAAACTTAAACGGCTAATAAATTGCTGCACCTGACACATACTGCTACGCCCGTTTTGTTTATGTTTGTCATGGCGCTCTTTTTTTTACACAAAGTCGCTCTTTGCAATATGTGCAGGTGAGTAAGAGATTGCTTTACTCCATCAGGCGTCATCACTACAGGCAGCTTTGGTTGTCGATTACTTCGTGCAAAATTCAAGTTTAAAGAAAGCTCATTTTTGACAATATGTTTATATAAAAAAGCCAGCGCATTTAAAGCTGCGCTTTGTGTTTAGGTGACATATTACGTTTTAATACAATATGGTCTAAAAACGCTTTGACTTCTGCATCTCCCATTGAGCTTGGGTGACGTTTGTTGTAAAAGTGAATAAATTTTGCGATCCAACCTAAATAAGCATTAATTGTTCTTAATGAATACTGACGAGTGAGCATATAGTCTGCAATGTAGTTTAAATAAGGAGAACGAGTTTTCATTTTCATTCCTTTGAAATGAATTTGTATATATACAGCTTTAGCTCAGTCGCTCGTATAGTCAAGAAAACGACCCAATCGCTCGTTTTTATCCTGAGGTAAAAGCGAGAACTCCTAAATTTTAATAACACTGGCAATTAGTTAACAAGTTTGTTAAAAATAATCTAATAAGAAAAGCGAGCGATTCGCTCGCTATAAACATGTTAAGCATCAGTCCTATGAATTCACATTGTCACATTTGCAATAGAGAACTAGAAGTTAAGGGTGATCCATTATCGATCGATTGTGGTGGTGATTGCTGGGGATGCATAGGTGAAATTGAAGCTGACCAAGGCTATGAACCATCCATAATTCAGGTAAGGAAGGAGTTTTCTGAGGGATTAAGGCCGGACTGGATGCCAAGCACTGAAACTAGTTGTGAATTGGATTCAGAATCTAGATTGCATATTCAGGTTAAGCTATCTCGGCCTCTCGGAGAACCATGGAATGACGAACTGTTCGAGTTGAAGATAATTTCTAAAGGATCGAGAATGGAAGAAGAAGTTATCGAGCAAGTGCTTCTAACTACAAGCTCAAATGGCGAGTGTATTTACACTTCATCAGCTAAAACACCGAAAAATGGTTCGGATTTATGGTATTTCATAGTCCGTAAAGAAAACGAGTGGGGTTATCCAGTTTCAGGAGCAAGAAATGCTTAACAAGCAGCAGCAACGGACTGTCAAACCTGTCACTCAAATTGCTGCGCAATTACGTGCCAGCTTTGCCAGCCGCTGTGCTGGGCGTTAGGTGTACATATAGATGCAACCCAGATTAGAGCTCGAGTTTTTGCAAGATGATCCATCCAAAATATGGGTTAAGGCATGCAATGAGCGATTCGCAGGAGAAACGGAGCAGTATTTTAATGCTCAATCGCTGCGTGATCTCGCAGAAAATTTGTCTAGTTTTCCCAAGTCTAATTCGGATGAAATAATCTTCGAAGTAGGTGAAGTCGACTCATCTTATGGACACTGTTTTCTTAAGTTTTATTGCATCGATTCTGCTGGCCATACTGCTGTATTTATTTCAGTTTCAGATGGCGAATCGAATTCAGCAAAATTTACGGTTCAATTTGAAGTTTTATCATTGGATATGTTTGTTTCTTCAATAAATTTCGCTTTAAAATCGGGTAATGGTGTTTCCGAATTAATTGGTATTAATGCATATACACAAAACATTTGAGTGTAAGTACACCTAACAAGCGCATTAAAAATGGACGTCTAAAGTTTGGCTGGCGCTCATTCTTCGCGATTTTAGCCAAGCTTTATCCGCCCATTATGCGGGCGTTAGGTTACTAATGAGTACAGATATAGAACCGATGTATATTGATTGCGGTAAGCATGGAAAGCGAGTGGCTGCCGTACTATGTGGTCATCTTGTCAAACCTGAGGGAGAGCCTCTCGGTTTCATTGAAAATTCAAGCGTTCCAAATGATCTTCAAGCTTGGTGTTATCAATGTGAGGCTGTTTTTGAGGAAGAGGACGGCATGACAGAAAGATTCAGAGAGTTTAATCAAATGTCAGTCGTATGTGTTAACTGTTACGAACAAGCTGCACAGTATCACAATGTAGATTGAGGTTCGTAACCTAACAAGCTGTTTAAAATGGACGCCTTACTGCTTGGCTGGCGCTCATTCTTCGCTAATATTAGCCAAGCGTAATCCGCCCATTAACAGGGCGTTATATGCTTTTTCAAGTCAGGAGTAAGAAGCTTGAGTATTGAGTCAGTCCAAAAAGAATGTTGTGAGCATTATCAAGCAATTTATGCTCCTGTTGAGCCAACTCAACTTGTTACTATTTCTAAAGGCATTTATGAGGGCTCTACACCAGTTGAAGGAGTTCGTTACCCATCGCCAAATCATATGAGTGGTTGGTGGTTAACTACAGATGAGTACGACGGTAATACCAGCTCATTAGTTACGGTGCACTTTGAGCACATCATCGAAAAACGCCCTGAGTTAGCAATATATATGGCTCTTCCATTCGGGTATCGTTTTAACTTGGGCGGTGAGTCAGAGCATGTTTGGTTTGACCAAGCAGTGGCAGATGAAAGCATATAACAAATTAATTAAACAATGGACGCAAAACAGCAGGCTTGCGCTCATTCTTCGCTTATTTTAGCCTGCTATTTTCCGCCGTTTATTAAGGCGTTATAAACCACAATAGCCACCGTCACTTTGGAACCGTGTGAGTATTTTAAAACTAGAGAAACGATATTTTAACTTTTGGCTTTTATTAGCGTATTTCCTCGTTATTGGGTTAATTGATTCCCAATTATTCAGCCCAATACTCATATTATTAGCTATTCCTTTAAGCTACTTATTTCCTGAAAAACGCGAAAGTGGTTATTTCGTGGATGCTATTGATTTAGGAGAGTATTCTGACCAATATTTATATGCATTATATCGAGCATTTCTTTCATACACGTATATTTATTTGGCATATTCCATTAACTATCAGCTTTCGTTGGATATAGTATTTTTTATTTTCTGGTGCACTGGCGGTTTTTTATATTCATTCGCGGCTACATTTGTACCCAAGGATGGCTTCAAAACAGGCGGTAATTTTAAAGTAGCTCAACTTTATGCAATCATGTATCTTTTAGTTACTTTACTATTAATTTATTGGATAATAGTTAGTTTTAAAGGGCTTGATTGGTTTAGTCCCTTAGTCACAAATATCTATCATTTAGTTATCGGTGGCTTATAACACATATGAACCTTCTCGGGTCAAGTAAGCATAACGATTCTTTTTAGCTGCTTTAAGCAGCTAATTTGTCTTTGTAATCTTTTAAATCTGTTTATCTTCGGTATGTCTGTTAGCCGTTAAAAATCGTTTACGGCAAACACATATTGAGGGTCTCTTATTGCGATCTTATCGCTGCCTAAATCAGTTAATACATCAATTGCTTAGGGCCACTAGACATTTATCGGTTAACCTTAAACTGGCGCTACTCAAGGATATGGCTCATGTGTCCAGTTAGTTAAAGGCTCAGTTAAGGTGCAAACGATTTAATTCATTACAAAATTAATGCGCACCAATGAGGTGTCTAATCAAGGCCAAATAGCTTATTACATCGACAACACTTACCTGCGAACACAGCTTTTGCTGACTAAAACACAAATAATGCGTGGTTGTTCATGCCTATCTAGTTAGGAGAGCAGCTCACCTCATTGTCCGACTTAGCTTTTTAAAAACCTTTCATCATCGAATACCGTCTTATTCTTCAACATAAAATACACACAACGCCCAAGCTTGTGGGCAAGGACAGATAACGCTTTGGCTTTGCTCATACGCTTTTGCAGTTTGTTTAAGTAACGACGAGCTTTGTCATTGCCGCGTAAATAGAGTACAGCGGCTTCGCTAAAGGCCCATTTTAAATGACCATTACAAATCTTATTACCACTAGTACCATAGGTTTTACCAGCGGACTCGGCTTTACATTTCACGAGTCGGCAGTAAGAAGCGAACTTTTGTACAGATTCAAAGCGGTTAATGTCTCCAATCTCATACAAAATAGTCATCGCTAAAATAAGACCAATACCTGGGATGGTGCGAAGCTGAGTATAATAATTTGGCTGATGCTGCTTTGCTTTGCCCTCTAAGTAATATTCAAGCTTTTTAAGCTCTTCTGCGTAACTATCGAGAATGGCGAGGTCGAAGTTGATATTGCGTTGAACGGCTTGGTCTTCAAAACGCGTTTGGAATTCTTGACGAACACATTTGTTCTTCATATGTAGCTCAAGTGCTGGATAGTTGTATTGGCTATTAGTGTTAACTATATGTGCTTTTAATTGTGCCCCATGTTGAACGAGCTTAGTTCTTCGACGGAGTAAATCACGAGTAGAACGCATATGTGCGGGGTAATTGTAAGCAAGTGGAAAGTTACCACCTCGTAATAGGCTAGCAATTTTATATGAGTCAATTTTATCGTTTTTGGCTTTGCCTCCGTGAATCGCTTTCATGTAGAGGGCATGACCAAGCACAAAATCAATACCCTGTTCAGCACATAAGTCACTGACCCAATACCAGCAATGCATGCACTCAACACCAATAACGATATCTTCGAGGTAAGGGGAAATGAGTTTAAGTAATGCGGTTTTATCGGCTTTTATTTTCTGGTGAACAACTTTGCTGCCGCGATCATCAAGGATACAAACGTATAAAATGCGTGCATGTAGATCAATTCCACAATAATATTTATGATAATTAGTATAAAATTTCACTGAGCTTTCTCCTTTTGGTTTGGTCGCCTTGAAGTTTAGCTGTTCGCTAAACTTCGGGGAGAAGGTTCAATAAGTATCAAGTTACTCAAAAGGACGCAAAACGCTTGGCTTGTGCTCCTTCGTCGCTAATTTTAGGCAAGCATTTATTCGCCCATTAGTAAGGCGTTATATTTTCAGAGGTAGTCCGTTGGAAACTGAATTAAGCATTGAGGAAAGTGTTACTGAATCTAAATCAAGAAAAGAGCTCATTCCTCTATGGATTAAAATATTTGGGTGGCTTTTCTTGGTACTTGGCGTTGTTGCTCCAATTTTGTATGTGGCTTCTGCTATTTTCGACTTTGAACCAACATATGAAATGTTTGGGTTAAGTTACACTGGTAGCGCTTATGCAGCTATGCCTATGCTCATATCATTTATAATTTTAGTTAATGGTTTATGCGCGTATGGGCTTTTATTTCAAAAAGATTGGGGGTTAATGTCTTGTTTGGTTATGGGTTACATCGGCTTGCTTATAACTCTAGTAAGTATGTTTATTTACCTGCCAGATTTAACTATCCGTTTAGAACCATTGCTACAAATACCGTATTTAGTAAAGTTGCATAAAATGAAACCTCAGTGGTAATGAAAATATAACAAAGCAATAATGAATGGGACGCAAAAAGCTTGGCTGCGCTCATTCTTCGCTTAGTATAGCCAAGCTTTTGTGCGCCCCATATTGCGGCGTTAGCAACCTAGAGTAAGAGCGTGATTTTTTTTCAAACAACAATAGGTGCAGTTCATACTTTGTTTGCATTATTGGCAATGATAAGTGGTGCATATGTCATTTTAACAATCAAAGGTAATTCTCTACACAAAAAGGTAGGCTATTTCTACTTCGCTACTATGTTGGTCATGAACGTAACAGGCTTGTTTACTCGGACTCTCTTTGTATTTGGCCCTTTTCACTTTCTAGCAACATTCTCACTTTTCACTATATTATTTGGCATGGCGTGGCCTGTTTTTTTTAAACATCGCAAAAACTGGCTATACTGGCATTTTCAGGCGATGGCTTGGTCGTATGTTGGTTTGTGGGCAGCTTTCGCATCCGAAGTCATCGTTCGCTTACCGTTTGTTGAGTTTGGTATTATGTTTAGCTTGATGGTGGCAGTAGCTTCTTGCTGTGTAATGGTGATTGGTGGCTTTTTTATCGTCAAATATAAAAAAAGTGTTGCCACAAAGGTTGCTAACAAACCAATGCACTAAGACGCTTTCTCGCTGGCTGCGTTCGTGCCTCACTAGTATAGCCAGCGTTCAATCGCCTGTGATTGGGGCGTTAGGTACAACAAGAGGCTTGGAGATGAAATTAACATTCGCGTACATAATCTTAGCTATCAGCTTTGCTATTTTATCAGTCCTCAGTGTTCCTAGAAATGGGTGTTACAAAGGAGTATGTATCGACTTCCAAGCTTTTAGTGCTACAACATACTTATTATTTGGTGCTGCATTATTTTTTTCTGTTATAGCTTTATTACGCTTGCTAAATAGAGTTAAGCTAAATCATATACATAATTATGACAGCAAAGATTTAAGCAACATTGATGGGTAAGTTGTACCTAACAAGCGCTTTAAAAAAGTGGACAAATAAAACTTGGCTTTGTTCGCTTCGCTCAATATTTTAGCCAAGCATTATTTGCCCATTAAGCGGGCGTTAGGTTACAAGGAAGGTTGATGAAGCACTACTTCTGGCATTGGGACGAGTCCCGTGGCGATGAATATGACAACTGGGGAACATCAGACTGGTATTATGAAGTCGCTGACGATGAATCTTACAATAGAGTCATTCAAATATATCAATCGGGTAACGCATTGTTTTACAGCAGGGAGCATATTGAGGATAAGTACGGCATTTTACCTGAGGGTAGTTTCGGCTGTTGTGAA
>NZ_JAYMDY010000038.1:0-11288 GCF_037027245.1 Pseudoalteromonas sp. CH_XMU1449-3 | reverse complement strand
TGAAAAACATTTTTTGCCAAGTCGATGCTAATTAGGTTAAATTTTGACATGTATGGATTCCTTATTGGTAAAAGTAAATGTTCAATCTCTTTATACCGTACTCACCCTATTTGGGGGAGGAGTCCATACATCTCCTACAAGGCTTAAATCGCTGAGAAGAACACTCGACCTGACCAACCCCACAGATCGACTGACCGCTGAAGGCTGAAAGCTGAAAGCTTCTTTCCCCTTTCCCCTTTCCCCTTTCCCCTTTCCCCTCGCTAACTTTACTCTTTCTAACTTCCCCCCACAAAAAAGCAGCCATAAGGCTGCTTTGAAGGGAAATCACATTTTAATGATGGGCATTAAGTGTGGTTATTACACTTAAAGTGCTTTCCATACATCCGCGACACCTGGCTCGTCTCCTTGAGTCCACCATTTCGCTTCGTATTTATTACCTTGGTAAGTGACTTGGTCGCCACCGTTGTAGATACCCGCAGCTTGCCACACAACATCACCGTTCCCATCGGTTGGTTGTGAAGTTGCTTCCCATGGGCCGCCTAAATCAGGGCGCTCACCTTGTGTCCACCACTTAGCGGTGTACTCTACGCCGTTATAAATCACCGTATCACCACCAACATAAGTCGCCGCTGCATCCCATGTGGTTTCACCATCTGGCGGAGTTGTTGTACCAGAATCTGTCACGGTGACATTAAAGCTCACTGCTGTTGCAGTTTGACCATCGCTTACCGAAACCGATACAACATAACTAGTATCTGCATCAACGCTACCCGCTTGTAAACTCACATCAGCACCAGAGCCCACTAACGTTAAGCCTGCTGGCACTGTCCAGCTGTATGAAAGCGTATCGCCATCAGCATCAGATGCCGAAACAGCCACGTCCACACTCGCGTCTTCTGCCACTGTTTTATCAGTAATTGCCGCAACAACCGGTGCTTGGTTCTCGCCTGTCGTTGGTGCTACTACATTCACTGTAACGTTACGGCTTACAATTTCCTCGCCATCGCTCACACTGACAGTAACCGTGTATTGCGTATCAGCACTCACTGATGGCGCTGTGATTACAAGGGTATTTGAATTTTCACCGGTTACTGTTAACGCACTGTCAGCTGTCCAGCTAAAGCTTAGCGGATCGTTATCAGCATCTGTTGCCGATGCACTAACAGATACACTTTCGCCAGAGTTAACAGATACAGTGCTTGATACAGATACCACTGGCGCTCTATTGCTAGGCTCAGTGACGGTACCACCAAGTGCCTCGTGCATGGCATTAAGAATATCGCCATTATCAGCATCAATTTCCCATGCAAACAGACCACCTAGATTATATTGATTAACATAAGCACCTTTTGCCAAAACAGAACGACGGTTATCGTATGTAATTAATTTACCGTTGCTACGGTTCCATACATAAGCGGCTTCGGCTTGTTCGTCATAACCTGTTTCAAACCCATTGATGCCATTTTCTGCAGCGCCCAACATGTAAGTTTTGATGCCTTTGTAATCAATAACACCGTCTTCCCATACGCCTTGCGCTGTAGTGCCTTTAAGTTTGCCGTTGCCTGGTGCTGTCATAGGGTTATCAGCGATAGTCGTGTTTTCTGGATAAACGCCTTCCCAGCCACGGCCATACATAGCGGCACCTACCACGATTTTCTTCGATGGTACGTTTTGCGCGAGTAGATTTTGCACTGCGTTATCAGTTGTGTAAGCAGGGCCTTTATATGGAACGCCTTCTTCATCAACACCCGTGCCATCACACTGACCAACACGGAAATGCGATGAACAATAAAGCGCAGCCTGATGGCCAGTTACATTGCTCCATGCACCATAGTAGTCGTAGCTCATTAAGAAAATGTAATCCATATATTGCTGAGCTTGTGAGTAGTCGACATCTTCAATTTTGTCGTAACCAGCACCAATCGCTGATGTTAACTCATACTCACGACCTGTCTCTGCTTCAAGCTTATCAAGCATCGCGCGCAGCTCTTGCATTAACGCAACGTATGCTGGGCCGTCAGCAACTGGGTCGCCTAAGTTTGGATTAGCACCCTGACCACCCGGGTATTCCCAGTCAATATCAACACCGTCGTAGAACTTCCACGTTCTTAAAAACTCTTCCATTGATGCAACAAACGTGTCGCGATTTGCTTTATCGGTAAAGTAGGCAAATGGGTCTGATAAAGTCCAACCACCCACTGATGGTAAAATTTTCAGATCAGGGTAGCGCTGCTTTAACGCCATTAACTGCGAATAAGTACCACGAATTGGGTCATTACTATCAACACCTGGTAGCGCTTTTTGAATCGCAGCCCATGGATCGTGGATCACCACTTCAAAATCTTGCGAGCCAGCACAGGCAGTATTTAGCGCGTTTTTAGGCCCACCTGTTAACGAGTCATTAGGTCCACAAATTGGAATAAACCCATACAAGATATGACTTAGGTTTTGCGCTGGTATATTGGTTACGTCGAAATCGCGACCATAAATACCCCATTCAACAAAGTAGGCACCGGTTACAAGGCCATCTTTAGTGCCAATATCTTGGTTATTTGGATCATAATCCATCGGCAATGGCGCTAAGTGACCGCCATCTGTATCGGCAATAACAATTGGCTTACCTTCACTGCGCGCACAGGTGGTACCGCCTTCACATAGTTCTACATATAATGTGTGACGACCTGCTTTATCATACGGGAAGCTAATAACACCACTTTTAGTGCCTGCTGCCAGCGAGCCTTCATTAACCAACATATCATCGAAATACACTTTATAGCTGTCGCCGCCGTCACCGCTCCATGCGTTCCATTCAATGCTGATAGTGACTTCATCAACGCGGTTCACCAAGCTCTTGTATGAGCCTGTACCTTCAAGATCAACCTCAACAAATGAGTACTCTTGTGGCTCCCAAATAATGGTTGGTGTTGAAGGTGCTGCATTTGCTGCACTTGCAAAGAGTGCAACACCAATGGCTGCGCTTAATTGTTTTATATTCATGATTCTCTCTTATCTGTTTTTATATAGCGTTACGCTGTTATTGATAAAGTTTGAACTACAAAACTTTAGATTTCTGTCCATACTTGGCTGGCACCCGGTACATCTCCTTGGGTCCACCACTGCGCTCGATAGCGCTGTCCTTGATAGGTTACTTCGTCGCCGCCTTGATAGGCTTTGCCGCTGTTCCATTCGATTGATGCACTGCCAGATTCAAGCTGCCATGCATCACTACTGTCTGGTTGTGCGCCTTGGTTCCACCATTTCGCGCTGTAGATTCCGCCGTTGAAACTCACTTTATCGCCCGTGTTGTATTGGCTTGTGCTATTCCAAGCAGGCACGCTCGGATCAACAGGATCAGGGTCGACCACAGTGCTATTAAGCACAGTCACGGTAAAACTTACTTGGCTTGTGAGCTCGCCATCTGACACCGATACACTTACGGTGTAACTTGTATCAGCATCTACAGCGGGGGCGTTTAGCGTGATGTTGGCATCATTACCCGTAAAGCTCAGTGGTGCAGGTACATCCCAGCTATAAGTTAAGGTGCTTTGCTGATCATCAAAGGCGTGCAGGTGTATCGCGGTGCTGCTCTCTTCTTCGACTTGAAGGTCATCTGGTTGATGAATTATCGGCGCGGTATTGTCAGGAGCTGCTTGTATGCTTAGTGCAAAGCTGTAGTTTGCATTCGTTGTAAAGACCTGATTAGTCATTAAATCAGACGCATCAAAGGCAATATCTCCGGCGCTATTTTGCACGCCAATATTAACTAAGTGCGCGTAATTAAGGTTTAACAACGCTGCAAATTCAGCCTGCCAATTAGCTTGATTATCAGCTGTGATCTGCATTTGTTGAGTAAGTAACTCTTGGCCATTTTCATCAAATAACCGAGCCGACACACTACCACCAACCTCAGCGTCTTGTCCTTGACGAACAAAGTAGCTAATTGCTGTCCAATCGCTTGGCTCTGTCGGGGTCGCATCGCTAACAATATTAATATCGCTACAGTTGTAGAAGCCTTCGCCACCGGCATCATCTCGTTGCCAACGCGTGTATAAAATGGCATCGCCACTGCGCCCTTGTGGAATCGATACGCTCATTTCATAGTAACGATCGTTGTTAGCGTCAATGCTAAAATCAAGATTGCCGTACTCTTCAACAAGCTCTAGATCATCCCAAGTAAGCACTTGAGTTGCACTATCAAAGCCCGGTTTTGTTAAATAAAACTGCCAAAAACTCGGGTTATGCGGCGTACTCGCTAAAAAGCGCACTAAAATATCGCCATTTGCATTAGGAATAACCTCACTGCGTTGCCAATGTGCTGAAGGTAAATCCATACCGCGTTTTTCTGGGTCGCCTGCGGCACATAATCGGCCATCAGGTACACTTTGTTTTACTGCTTCAAGGTCAGTGTAGTTAACCGTATTTGCCGAGTATTCAATGTCTTGCACAAACTGCACATGTCCTGCTTCAACAAACGCTGCGCGACAAGCAAGATTAGGGATCCCTGTACCATCAGCAGGCCACCAGTACCCGCCATCGGCATTACAAAATGCTTGGCGTGCCTTTGGGCTTTCTAAGAATCCGTGGGCATTCACATGGCTTGATGCACAGGCAATCAGCATGCTGGTTGCCACTGCCGATAAAGACAATGCCTTTGATTTCATTACTTTCATTGTTGTTCTCGCTGTAGAAATGCGGAGCAAAGTCCTTGCTCCGCTTAGTTGGTTAAAGCGTGCAACTCACCGTCCAGTCAGCAGATGTGCCTGGCTCTGTGCTCGTCCACCACTTTGCTTCGTAAATCACGTTGTTGTGATTCATTAAGTCGCCGCCAACAGCATGGCTTGGGTTACCAGCCCAGTCAGTTTGCGGCCAATTTGGATACACAGGGATGCTTGCTACATCAACACCATTACAGCTTCCCTCGCCACCCGTATCACCACCGGTATCACCACCGGTATCACCGCCAGTATCACCACTGCCTGCAGTGCCATCTGGTAGCATTGGGTATTCGTATTTAAAAGCGTAAGTTTTGCCATTTTTCTCAATAGTGAAATTAGTTGGCCCCGTAATTGGCATGTAGTACATAACTTGTGCCTCAACGGTTTCACCTGTGTTAAATGACTTTTCGATACCGCCCCACTCATTCACTAAGGTGATTGAAAAACGATGGAACTCATTTTCAAAGCCGCCGATATTATCGCCAGCTGCATTCGAGCCATTCGCTTCAACAGCCATGCCGAGCTTTTCTTGTGCATTCCAATTTGATTTGAAAATTGCCGAGGTAGAAACGGGCACATCAAAGCTGATTTTTGCGCCGCTTAAGTCGATATCTGAGTTATTGGTGAATGCGAATGTAGGTGAAATTGGGTAGTTATCATCACCAATTGGGAAGTCTTTCACTGTAAAGCTTACGTCTACAGCTTCGCTTGGCAGGGTAAAATCGACATTGCCTTGATGAGTGTTGTAAGCCACACCACTTTGGTTAAATTTATCGTAAGCAAGTGTGGTTAAGCTTGAGCCCATGAAGTACTCACCTTTCGCTGAGTCATAATCATAGTCACCAGCAAGCTCCCAGAACATAATGCCACCAAGGCCATTGTTGATAACATAATCAACTTTGGTTGCCATTGATTGCTCATCTTCAATTGATAAGAATACCTTTTTCTCTGCATTCCATAGCCATGGAGCAACCGCTACATCATCGTAAAAACGTGTGTAAGTACCCGTTAATACATCATCTGCATCGGTTTCTGGCGTTAGGCCATAGATTTCAAGGTAAGAAGGGTTAATGCCATTTTCGAGATTTTTCGCATGCCATAGCGGGTTCGAACCTGCTGGCATTTCTTCACCAACATCGTTCTTATCGTGCCATAGGTTATCTATGCCAAGTGCGCCATTACCGCATTGGTTTTTCTCACCAACGCCTGTCCCTTTAGCACATTTTGATTGATCTGGCAGCGCTGCTTGGCCCCATAAACCATTAGTACCGCCCGACACATCTTTAAAGCCACGGGTGTAATATGGAATACCAATATTGATTCGACCCGCAGAAACCGCACCGCGGAAGTAACGCACAGCCCAATCCGTATTTAAGTAACCGATTCCTTCAAACTCAGCGGTGGTATAAACGCCCCATTGCGCTAATTCAGAATCAAGACCAGTATCAAACAAGGCTGCGTTGTGGCCTACATGTGAATTCCATGCACCATGTAAGTCATAAGACATAATGTTAACGTAATCGAGATACTTCACGCTTTGGAATGTTTCCATGCCACGTAATAAGTAACCTGAAGATGGTGAAGCAATCGTTAACAAATAATGCTTACCAGCCTTTTCACCTGCAATATCAAGTTCTTCACGTAGTTTTTGCATCAATACACGATACGAGGCATTAAGACCTGCGCGACGCGCATTAGAGATAGGAAAATCATCAGGGTGGCCTGAGTCGTTCATTGACGATGGGTATTCGTAATCAATATCGACACCATCAAAACCGTAGGTTTCAATAAACTCAACCGCGCTTTTCGCAAAAGCATCAATTCCCGCTTGGTTCACAGAGCCATCGGCATTGGTTGTCATCGTGTAGAAACCACCGCTGTTTACGCGAGTACCGTCTTCACCAAAATAACCACCGGTTTCAGCCCAGCCACCTACAGAGATTAAGGTTTTTACATCTGGGTGTTGTTTTTTGAATTTATTGAGTAAGTTAAAGTGACCTGTGTAACTAAAGCTTGGATCCATTTCAGCGCCTGTTACGCCCGGCCAAGTCATGTTTGTCGCTGGGTTGCCAGCGGCATTTGGATCACCAATCGAGACCTTGTTATTGCCATCAACATGCGCAAAGGCATAGTTGATATGGGTGATCTTGTCCCAAGGAATATCGTTAACTAAGTAGCTTGGCTGACCATTGGCACCATTTCGCCAACTCGTAAAATAACCAATAACTCGGCGTGGATGATCGGCGCCCATTTTCTCGCGGCCATTTGTATCATACACACTACAGTATGGGGTATTCACACCCGGTGTTTGGTATAAGCCTTGCGGTTTACAATCGCTACCAGGTTCTGTTGCTTCAACAACATTAACAACTTTGCTTTGTGTATCCGTCGCGCCTTCGTTATCGGTCACCGTTAAGGTAAATGAAAATTGCCCAAGTGCTGGAGCCTGCCACGTATAACTTGAAGAAGCGGCACTTGCTTGATGAACTTCAGTGCTGTTTTCAGTTAACGATAACGCAGTCACTTGGCCATCGCTATCAGTGCCAGAAAGCGCAAACACCACACTGTCACCCACAGTTACTTGTGATGGCAGTGAGCTAAATTCAATGCTTGCCACTGGCGCTTGGTTAACCGGCTCAACGTCATCAGACACACTCACTGAATGTGCAACCGCTGTAGAGGTTAGCCCCAAATCATCCGTTGCGACCGCGCTTATCACATGGCTGCCTTGCGTTGCTTGCCAGCTCGCTGAATAAGGTGCGCTTGTCACTACACTCAGCGATGTACCATCAACAAAAAACTCTACACTTGCCACGCTACCATCAGGATCAGCGGCGACAGCGCTTATGACAACGCTGTCACTTGTGGTAAATAAAGAACCCTCTGCGGGTGTTAAGCTGCTAATTTGAGGTGCTTGATTCTCATTGACAACGCTGTCACAAACACCCAATAAACGCCACTCTTGATCGACACCAGAAGTCTCCACAGGGTTGGTTTGCGTCCACCACTTCGCTTCATAAGCGCTACCTTGTGCCTGAACCTGATCACCACCAACATGTGTTTGCCCTTGTTGCCACACTTCTAAGTTGCTGCAATCAATCGCAGCCTGTGCTGTAAAGCCGTATAAACCTAGTGACAGCGCACTCAGTTTAAAGGCATTTCTTATTAATTTATGCGAGCTCATTCGCTCCCTCCGCCCAAAGTTTTAATAACATTTATTTTACAAATCCAACTTTAAAGTAACACAAAGCGCTATTACGTCAAGCTTGTATTTACCTTTAAAGGGTAAAATAAACACACTTTTTGACGCGAGATTCAGTTAAAACCACTAAAAAAGAATTAATTATTTTTATCAACAAGCAAAAACGAGGATGATTCTACCGAGTAAGAATGAACACAAAGTTAACAATATTTTAACCATGGAAAGCACGGCACTTCTGGCTTGTATAAAAAACAAGCAACGTTTGTGTGAGGGTAGGCGAAAATAATTACCGTATCGATTATGGGTATATAACGAATAAATTAGTTTTCAGGTAATAATTTCTATAAAAATAGAGTGAAAATTATTCTTAACACGAAATTTAGTCATAAAAAAAGCAAACACTCAGTGTTTGCTTTTCACAAAAATCCTATTTGATCACAACTTAATTAAGCAGCGATTAAATAGGACTCTCGTCCTGCATGTTTTGCCTTACGTTGATATGCACCTTTACCTTTTTTAGGCTTCTCTACTTTTGCTGTGAACAGCTTAGATGTCACCATTGCGGCGTACACATTATCGTTAATGACACCGCGACCAGTATCTACTTGGCCTTGTGTGCGTTGTTTCTTTTTGCTCATTTTTTGCTCCTATTAAATGTGTTGCGAGTATATACCTAGCCTAGCGCTACGCAAGTATTTTTAAGGAAAAATCGATGATTTTTTACCCCTTACTTTGTCTTACTCGTTTTGACTAAACACCATGCCTTGTTGTCATTTTACTGACTAAATTCGTATTTTGATTGCATTCACTACCTAACTGCTGGCAAAACTAGCGAAAACAACCATAGTTAATTAAAAACAAACAGGATTACGATGACTGACTTTCTCTTAATCGCCTATATATTCCTCATTGCAGGCATTATCGCCGTGCCTATTGCCAGCAAATTTGGGCTTGGCTCTGTGCTTGGCTATTTACTCGCAGGTATTGTTATTGGGCCAACACTGACATTTTTAAATGTTGATGTGATTGCCATCCAGCATTTTGCTGAGTTTGGTGTAGTAATGATGCTGTTTATTGTTGGCTTAGAACTTGAACCCAAAGCGCTTTGGTCAATGCGAAAACAGCTTATTGGCCTTGGTGGCGGACAAGTGATTTTATCAGCTGCCGCGTTTACTGGGATTGGTTTAGCATTTGGCCATGCTTGGCAAACAGCACTTACAATAGGCTTAATTTTATCGCTTTCATCGACCGCGATTGTGCTGCAAACGCTTTCAGAGCGCGGGCTATTAAAATCAGATGGTGGCCAAGCCTCATTTAGCGTACTACTCACCCAAGACATAGCCGTTATTCCTATGCTTGCGTTTATTCCCTTGCTTGCTTTACCTGAATTAGCACCCGCCATTGCAGGTACAGCCCATGCAAGCGAAGACGGTCATGGTGGTTTGAGTTTGGTAGCAAACCTTGAGAGCTGGCAAGCAGCGCTGGTTACTTTAGGTATGATTACGCTCGTCGTTTTTGGCGGTAACTACTTAACCGCACCGATTTTTAGATTTGTTGCACAAGCACGGCTTCGCGAGCTATTTACCGCTACAGCCTTATTCTTCGTGATTGGTATCGCTTTGATGATGTCATTAGTTGGCTTATCACCTGCACTTGGCACCTTTTTAGCGGGTGTTGTGCTTGCAAATTCACCTTATAAACATGAGCTTGAAAGTAATATCGATCCCTTCAAAGGGCTATTACTTGGATTATTCTTTATCACCGTTGGCGCAAGTATCAATTTTCAATTACTCGCAGATAACCTAGCTACCATCGTGCTATTAACCGGCGCACTGATTGCAACTAAAACAGTTGTGCTATTAATTTTAGGCCGCATTTTTGGCTTAAGAGGCGCCGCACTTTGGTTGTTAGCACTAGGGCTTGCACAAGCTGGTGAGTTTGGTTTTGTACTACTGGCTTACAGTGTGTCTAATAATGTTTTAGCCGCAGCCGTTGCCGACCAACTATTACTGGTTGTGACCTTATCAATGCTGCTTTCGCCGGGGTTATTTATTCTCTATCAACGTGTGATAGCACCGCGCTTTATTTGTGAGCAAGCAGGAAAAGAAACAGAAGAGTTCCCTGATGATAGCCATGTGATCATCGCAGGCTCAGGCAGAATGGGTGGGCTGGTTGACCGTATTTTACAAGCTGGCGGCTATAAAACCACCGTGATTGATTACAACTACAAACAACTTGAGGCCCTTGAGCGTGTTGGTATTCGTAACTTTTTTGGTGATGCCACTCGACCAGATCTACTCAGTGCTGCAGGCATTGAAGATGCAAAACTGCTGGTTGTTGCGCTTGATGATGCCGAACAAATCACTAAATTAGTTCGCTATGCGATGCAAAATTACCCGCATTTACATGTGGTTGCCCGCGCCGTAGACCGCCATCATGTATACGATTTATGGGCTTACGGCTGTCGAGATATTATTCGCGAAACCTACGACAGCACCATGCGCATGGGCCGTTCATCATTTGAAGCACTCGGTATTGAACGAGAAAAAGCCCAAGAAATGGTCGATATTTTCAGTGAGTTTGATAAAGAAATGCTACGAGAAGCTGCCGATGTCTACGAGATCGGCGTGCCATTCGAAGAAAACCATGCCTATATCGAACGTATCACCAAATTATTCGATGAAAAAGAACCCGAAATAAAACAACAAATGCGCGAGATATGCGAGCGAGTTAAAAGGGACTAGGTTCGAGGGGCTAGGGGCTAGGGACTAGGAGCTAGGTTCGAGATGCGAGGTGCGAGGTGCGAGATGCGAGGTGAGAGATGTGAGGTACGAGATGCGTGGTGAGAGATACGAGATACGAGAGTAAACGCGATATAAATCTGATGCGTTCGTAGGAATGGCTTTAGCCATGAGCTCTCAAACACCACACAAATGTAAAACTAGTAGACGTAGGCGTGAAATTTATTTCGCGCGCCATGCAAGCATAACGCCTACGTAGCTAGGTTCGAGGTTCGAGGTTCGAGGTTCGAGATACGAGGTGCGAGATACGAGAGTAAACGCGATATAAATCTGATGCGTTCGTAGGAATGGCTTCAGCCATGAACTCTCAAACACCACACAAATATAAGACTACTCGACGTAGGCGTGAAATTTATTTCGCGCGCCATGCAAGCATAACGCCTACGTAGCAGCGGCTTTATTCCGCGCCATTGGTGAGGGATGTGAATTATGAGATGAGATGTTCGAGGTGTTAGGAGCTAGGAGCTAGGTGCGAGATGCGTGGTGAGAGATACGAGATACGAGAGTAAACGCGATATAAATCTGATGCGTTCGTAGGAATGGCTTCAGCCATGAGCTCTCAAACACCAC
>NZ_JAYMDY010000040.1:0-9755 GCF_037027245.1 Pseudoalteromonas sp. CH_XMU1449-3 | reverse complement strand
TACGCAAGCCGTTATTTTTGTCAACACTTAATTTTGAGAAAAGTTTATTTTTTCAAAACTCAGTCTTACTTGACTCAACCAACTCGTCGTTTTGCTTTTTTGTAAGCAGTCCGCCGTGTCGGTGGATGCGCATTATAGGGATGCAGCGAATTAACGCAAGCATTTTTTCGAGAAAACTTTAAAAAAACTGCCTTTTGTATCCTTTTCAGTCTAAACACTACAAAAGATAAACTTTATTAACGCTTCAGTAACTTTTTGACCGTATTTAAGGCCATAAAAGTACAAGACTCTAAAAACAAAAAGGCCCAGCAATATAGCTGGGCCTTTAAATTGTTCGCGTTTTTAGGTGTTAAGCAATGCCGTATTGATCACGGTATGCTTTTACCGCAGCTAAATGCTCATCCATTGTGCCTTTGGCTTCTAGGTAACTAATTAAGTCAGCTAGTTTTACAATAGAGATAACTTTAGTGCCAAAGTCACGCTCGACTTCTTGAATAGCAGATAACTCAGCTTTGCCTTTCTCTTGTCGGTCAAGTGCAATTAAAACACCACTTAAGTCTGCACCATTATCTGCAATGATTTCCATAGACTCACGAATAGCTGTACCTGCAGTGATCACGTCATCAACTAACATGATCTTACCTTTAAGTTCAGAACCTACTAATGTACCACCTTCACCGTGTGCTTTTTTCTCTTTACGGTTAAAACAGTAAGGTACATCTTTGTCGTGATGATCAGCTAAAGCAACCGCTGTCGTTGTTGCGATTGGAATGCCTTTATAAGCAGGGCCGAATAATACATCGTAATCAATGCCCGCATCTTCAAGTGCTGCAGCGTAAAAGCGACCCAAGCGTGCAAGGTCACGACCGGTATTAAATAAACCAGCGTTGAAGAAATAAGGGCTAGTGCGGCCAGACTTTAAAGTAAACTCACCAAATTTAAGCACCTGCTTTTCAAGTGCGAATTCAATAAACTCTTTTTGATAATCTTTCATAACTAATAAACCTACTTCTTTATTAAGCTAATGCTTGCTTTTGAACGTCGATAATTTCACGAATTGAGTGCTTAGCTAATGTAAGTAGCTCATCAAGTTCGTCGAATGAGAAAGGTTCGCCTTCAGCTGTACCTTGAATTTCGATGATTTTGCCAGTTTCGGTCAAGATCACGTTCATATCTGTTTCGGCTTCAGAATCTTCTAGGTACTCAAGGTCACTAATTGGTTGACCTTTATATACACCAACTGAAATTGCCGCAATCATATGCTTAAGTGGGTTTGAATTGATCATACCTTTACTACGCATGTAAGTAAGCGCATCAACTAATGCAACACATGCACCACTGATTGATGCTGTACGTGTACCGCCATCAGCTTGAATAACATCACAATCGATAGTAATGGTGTTTTCACCTAACGCCTTTAAATCAACCGCAGCACGAAGTGCACGTGCGATTAAGCGTTGAATTTCCATAGTACGACCGCCCTGCTTACCGCGCGATGCTTCACGGCCATTACGAGTATGTGTTGAACGAGGTAACATACCGTATTCAGCCGTAACCCAACCTTTACCTTGGCCTTTCATAAAGCGTGGCACACCAGCTTCAACAGTTGCTGTACACAAAACTTTAGTATTTCCAAACTCTACTAATACTGAACCTTCAGCATGCATAGTGTAATTACGTGTAAATGTAACCGGTCTAATTTGGTTAGGTGTTCTTTCGCTTGGACGCATTAACGATCCCCTTAATTCTGAATTTGCCACATTATAAGTCGATGTGGTGCCAGATGCCATGTTGATTTACATAATTAACTGCATCAGAAAAACACATTTCAGAAAATTTACGCTAGAGGTTAAAAGCTGATTCGGTATAATCACTCAACTTTGTAAATTTAATAACACTAGGAAATCATCCATGATCCACAGCATGACAGCTTATGCGCGCCGCGAAATTAAAGGCGAATGGGGCACTGGCACTTGGGAAATTCGTTCAGTAAACCAACGTTACCTTGAAACTTTTATCCGCGCACCTGAGCAATTTCGTGGCATGGAACCAGTTATTCGTGAGCGTTTACGTAAACATTTACAGCGCGGTAAGGTTGAAGTTTTCTTAAAGTTTGCTGCAAATCCAGCGCATGTTGGTGAGTTAACGATTAACGAATCACTCGCTGAGCAATTAATTAAAAGCGCACAATGGGTGCAAAACCAAAGCAATGGTGACATCAACCCTGTTGATATTTTACGTTGGCCTGGCGTTATGGAAGCCGAAGAGCTCGATATGGATAGTGTAAACACTGCGCTAATTGCAGGGTTTGACCAAGTAATTGAAGATTTTAAACAAGCTCGCGGCGATGAAGGCGCAAACTTACAAGAAATGATTGCAACTCGCCTTGATGCTATTTTAGAGCAAGTAACCATTGTTGAAGGCCACTTGCCAGAAATTGCTAAATGGCAGCGCGAAAAACTAAACCAAAAGCTAGAAGAACTAAAAACAGATATCGATGAGTCTCGCCTTGAGCAAGAACTTATTTACCTTGCGCAAAAGCAAGATGTTGCTGAAGAACTTGATCGCTTAAAGTCGCATGTTAAAGAAACCAAAAAAATCTTAACTAAAGGCGGCGCATGTGGCCGACGCCTAGACTTTATGATGCAAGAGTTTAACCGTGAAGCAAACACATTAGCATCAAAGTCTATCAACAGTGATATCACAAACGCTGCGGTAGAACTAAAAGTGTTAATCGAGCAAATGCGCGAACAAATTCAGAATATTGAATAATCACGCTTTACAGCATTTTTATAAGACCCTGCATCTGCTGGGTCTTTTGTTTTTAAGTGTCCTTAAACTAGACTTTTGTATCTGCATTACGTAAAAAGTCTTGTAACGTAATATTTATATGCTTCTCTAATAGCTGCTCAGCTAAAGAATGCCCAATGTCATTGCCATCAAACTTACTTTTTTCATGATCAAGCTCTTCAAGCACTTTATAAGTATTTGTATGAATTTCTCGCCCTTTTGCATCCTGTAAAGAATATTGAATATCAAAGTCAGCAATAATCGTGTATTCACTTGAGCCTAAACCCAAAGTTAATAATGATTTTCCCATTGAAGCAGCCATATCATAGTCAGCAAAAGCTGGGCCTTTTTTATTTTTAGCAGTTATTGCAATACTAAGGCCGTAATCACCTTGGCTCGAAACAATACTCACTGAATTAGGCAAGTTTGATTTTAATATTTCATTCAACCTTCCCAAGACTTGCGCTGAGGCAACAGATAATTCAGCTTGTTCAATAGGAGTTAATGGTAACTGCTCTCCGCCAGAAAAAATGCCTGGCTTAGGTTGGCTGTATAGAATGTTGTATTTGAATGATTTATTTTCAAAGTTTTGACTGTTTATTTTTTCAACTACAGTTTGTTCAACAACTGCATGAGTAGCACAACCATTAATTATCAATGTTGAAGCAACTAATGTAAGTGTAGGAAGTATTTTTTTTAGCATTATTATCTCCGTTTTTTATAAGCTCTATGCATTCATACTTGGCTCATATTCTCCCTTAAAGCGTTCAAACTGCATATGTTGTACCTTACCTGAACATTAAATGAATGTTGCATTTTCATTGTATTTAGCCCACTATACAAAAAACCTTTAAATTCATGTAATTACCCAAATAAAAAACATGTTTACAAGGTAATAAAATGGAAACAACAAAAACTATAATGGACAATATTTTGTATAAAATAGGAAATTATATTTTTAACACTAAGCTAGCCCAAGTAGAGGGACCAAAAGGTGATATTCATGAACTCACATCAATACCCTTCTTATTGCTATCTTTTCTAGTTGAAAATAATCAGCAACTATCCAATAAACGAGAATTAATAGCCAGAGTTTGGGGGCATGAAGTATCTGACAGCTCAATTAACAAAACTGTTTCAGAGCTAAGAGCGGTATTTGGAGATTCAGCAAAAGACTCTAAATATATAGTTACTCGAAGAAAGCTTGGGTATCGTCTTATTGCCGACATAAAGCCCATTGAGAGCCTTGGGTCAGTATAATTCAATAACAGTTAAAGTAGATCCCACAAATTCTATTGTAACAAGACTCTAACTTGAGCACTTTTAGCGAAATAAAGTACAATAGTTCAATTAAAGGCTTGGATTAGCGATAGTCCGAGCCTGTTTATTTTTTATTAGAGACAGATCATGGCGCAAACTCGCGGAAATTTATTTATCTTGTCAGCTCCATCAGGGGCTGGTAAATCAAGCTTAATTGGTGCTTTACTAAAGAAACACAGCGATATGAAAGTATCGGTTTCGCACACCACTCGCTCACCTCGTCCGGGTGAAGAAAACGGTGTGCACTATCACTTTGTTTCTGTGGATGAGTTCAAAGCGCTAATTGAGAAAAATGACTTTTTTGAATGGGCGCAAGTGTTTGATAACTACTATGGTACGTCTAAGCAAGCAATCGAAAGCCAACTTGCAGCAGGTATTGATGTATTTTTAGATATCGATTGGCAAGGTGCTCAGCAAATCCGCAAATTAGTTGATGATGTTGAGACTATCTTTATTCTTCCACCATCAAAAGAAGAACTTGAATCACGCTTAAATAACCGTGGTCAAGACTCTGCTGAGGTAATCGCAGGAAGAATGGCAAAAGCACAATCAGAAACATCGCACTATAATGAGTATGATTATGTTGTGGTTAACGATAACTTTGATACTGCACTTACAGAAATCGAAACTATCGTTATGGCTAAACGTTTATCGTTAAAAAGCCAAGCTGTGCGCCATCAGGCGTTATTAGAGAACTTACTTAAGTAATACTTTTTTAAGAATAAGATAAAAATTAACCACAAGCTATTGGCGAATTTAACTTGGTACAGTAAACTACGCCTTTGCTTAAGAATTTATTTGGAGTGCTAAGATGGCTCGCGTAACTGTTGAAGATGCAGTAGATGCAATTGGTAATCGTTTTGACTTAATTTTAGTTGCGGCTCGTCGTGCCCGCCAAATCGCGGTTGGTGGTAAAGATCCACTCGTTGATGCTGAAAATGACAAACCAACGGTTATTGCTTTACGTGAAATTGAGAAAGGGTTAGTAGATAGCTCTTCTATGGACTTAATTGATCGTGAAGAACAACAACATCAAGAAGCAGCAGAAATGGCTGCTGTGGCTGCTATCGTAGGTGGCAACCAGTAATCAAGCTCCCCGCTTTGATTTAGCTATACGGCTAGTATTTCCACACTAGCCGTTGGCAAGCCCTTCTTTTCATCGTATATTCTATTCATACCGTTACCGATTTACTTCATTTGCGCATTGGAGTGTGACTTTGTATCTATTCGAAGGCCTCAAAAAGAAAATATCCGAATACTTACCACCTGCTGATATTGAGCTGGTACAAAAAGCATACGTGGTCGCTCGCGAAGCCCACGAAGGCCAAACACGCTCAAGTGGCGAGCCTTATATCACCCACCCTGTCGAAGTGACACAAATACTTGCCGGCATGCACTTAGACCACGAAACGCTGATGGCTGCCCTGATGCATGACGTGATTGAAGACACTGACTTTAGCCAACAAGACTTAGCTGAAATTTTTGGCGACACCGTTGCCGAGCTTGTTGAAGGGGTGAGTAAGCTAGATAAACTCAGCTTTAAAGATAAGAAAGAATTCCAAGCCGAAAACTACCGCAAAATGATCATGGCGATGACGCAAGATATTCGCGTGATCTTAATTAAACTGGCTGACCGTACTCACAACATGCGTACTTTAGGCGCACTGCGCCCTGACAAACGCCGTCGTATTGCCCGTGAAACTCTAGAGATTTATGCGCCAATTGCGAACCGACTTGGTATTCATGATATTAAAAATGAATTAGAAGATTTAGGCTTTCAAGCGTTATACCCGATGCGTCATCGCGCATTAAGATCAGAAGTGGTCAAAGCACGTGGTAACCGTAAAGAAGTTATCAGTAATATTAAGACTGAAATTGAAGCGCGTTTAGAAGAGTCAGGCATCGAAGCAACTATATCTGGCCGCGAAAAACACCTTTATAGCATTTACAAAAAAATGCTTAATAAAGAGCTGTCGTTTAACGAAGTGATGGATATCTACGCGTTCCGTATCAATGTTGATAATATGGATACCTGTTATCGCGTATTAGGTGTTGCTCATAACCTTTACAAACCAATTGAAACCCGTTTTAAAGATTACATTGCTGTACCAAAAACCAATGGTTATCAATCACTCCATACCTCATTAGTTGGCCCTCATGGTATTCCTGTTGAGATTCAAATTCGTACCCACGACATGGATCATATGGCAGATAAAGGGGTGGCTGCTCACTGGATGTACAAAAAAGCAGGTGATAGCGCAGGCCACACAGCACAGCAGCGTGCTCGCCAATGGATGCAAAGCTTACTGGAGCTTCAGCAAAGTGCGGGCTCATCATTTGAGTTTGTTGAAAACGTTAAAACAGAGCTATTCCCTGAAGAGATCTATGTTTTCACGCCAGATGGCCGTATCGTTGAACTACCTATGGGTGCAACAGCAGTCGACTTTGCTTATGCAGTTCACACTGATGTAGGTAATACCTGTGTAGGTGCACGCGTTAACCGTAAACCTCACCCGCTGAGCAAAGCGCTTGATACAGGGCAAACGGTCGAAGTCATCACCAGCTCAGGGGCGCACCCTAATGCAACTTGGTTAAACTTTGTTGTAACAGGTAAAGCACGTTTAGGTATTCGCAATTACCTGAAGAGCCAACAGCATGAAGAAGCCATGCTGCTCGGTCGACGTTTACTAGACTCAGCACTTGGTGAAACCAAACTGGATGATATTCCAGATGAAAACATTCGCCGTGTACTTCAAGAGCATGAACTAAATACCGTACTTGAGCTATTAGTCGAAATAGGCTCAGGTAACCTTATGAGTGTGCTTATTGCAAAACGCTTGATGCAAGTTGATGCTGACGACCTAGATGACCTAGCACAAAAAGCAAAAGCGACCATCATCGGTACTGAAGGCATGTTAGTTAATTACTCTAAATGCTGCCGACCTGTACCTGGTGATGCTATTACTGCTTATATTAGCCAAGGTAAAGGCCTTACTGTTCACCGCCAAGAATGTAAAAACATTCGTGGTTGGGAAAAAGAGCGCTCAAAATACTTAGTTGTAAAATGGGACGATAACCCAGAGAAAGAATATATTGCAGCCCTGCGTATTGAGATTATCAATCACCAAGGTGCGCTGGCTAAATTAACCAATGTTGTTGCCTCAACCCAAGCCAACATTGTTGAAATAGCGACTGACGAAAAAGAAAGTAATTTATACATGATAGATTTAGGCATCACGGTTAAAAACCGCGTTCATGTTGCTAACATTATGCGCCGCATTCGCGTTATGCCTGATGTGCAAAGAGTCTATCGTAAAAAGTAACAAGGATAATCATGAACAAATCTTTTATTTCTACTGATAATGCGCCTGCAGCAATCGGTACTTACAGCCAAGCAGTTAAAGTAGGCACGGCTGTTTATTTATCAGGTCAAATCCCACTTGTACCAGAGACGATGGAAGTGATCTCTGAAGACTTTACTGAGCAAACTCACCAAGTATTCAAAAACCTAACAGCTGTTTGCCAAGCTGCGGGTGGTCAAATCCAAGACATGGTAAAAGTGAATATCTTTTTAACTGACCTATCTAACTTTGCGATTGTTAACGAAGTGATGAGCCAGTACTTTAAGCAACCATACCCTGCACGTGCCGCAATTGGCGTACGTGCGCTACCAAAAGGCGTGCAAGTTGAAATTGACGGTATCATGGAGCTACCTTCAACAAACTAATCAGCCCTGCCAGCAACGCAAAGTTGCTGGCACTTTTTTAGAAAAAGTTCTTACTTCCCTCACCCGAAATTCTTGACTCATTAGCAAATCTCTAGCACTCTGTTGTTATAACAAGTAAAACCTTTAGCTAATGTAGTAAAAAAGGATCTCCAGGTGTTTAAGCTCGCTCACAACGGCAACGTTTTATTAGATGTTCATGAAAACTCGCCTCCTAGTGCTGCGTTTATTATCGAAGCATTAGAAAAGTCACCATTTTGCGAATGCAGAGTGGATCATGAAGCTATCAATAATTTCTTCAAAAGCGATTCAAATGAGCGCATGCTTGTTGTTGCCTCTAAACATGATGCGAGCCTAGTTGTCACCTTGAGTGATGATAAAATGCTGGCTACAGGCGAGCTGACTTTAGCTGAAGGTGGCAAAGTCATGACGCTTGACGATGCCAAAAAAGAGCTTATCAAAGCAGGTGTTGCCCGCGGTTATAAGCAAGCTTTCTTAGAAAAGTTATTACAACAACAGTTTGAGCTACCTGCAGGTGAAGTTGCTAAAGGAGTGCTCGCAAAAGGCCGTTTACCGATTGATGGCCAACCATCTAAGTTTGTACCACAGGTTGAGACCTTAAAAGACCGCTTAAAAACACCTAAGCTACGTGAAGACGGCACAGCCGATATGCGTGACTTTGGCAAGCTAGCCAGTGTCGAACCAGGTGTATTACTTATAAAACAAATTCCTGCTACTCCTGGCAAAGAAGGCTTTACTGTTACTGGTGATGTACTTCCTGCAAAACCGGGGGAAAACACCAAGCTAGTCGCAGGTGAAGGCACCGAAATATCAAAAAATAACCCGCTCGAGCTAATTTCTGTGATCGCTGGTGTACCTGTTGATATTGCTAATGGTATGCGTGTTGATGATATTTTTACTATTGCCGATGTAAACGTAAAAAGTGGCCACGTAGATTTTGAAGGTAGCGTTATCGTGACTCATAACGTTGAACCAGGCATGCGTATTAATGCCAAAGGCGATATCACAGTTATGGGTACTGTGGAATCTGGTCATTTATCAGCGGCTGGCGATATCACTATAAAACAAGGTGTAATTGGTCACCAGCTCGAAGATAAAAAGCTGTCATGTAATATTATCAGCCAAGGTGACATTCACTTATCACATGGTCAATACTGCTACCTTGAAGCCAATAATATCCTCATTGAACGCCAAGCCAGCCATTGCACAATGAAAGCCACTAAGCTGTTGCAAATAGGCCAAGAGGATAATCCGCAAGGCAAGCTATTCGGCGGAGAGATCTTAGACGCACAAATGTTAATTGCCGGCGAAATTGGCAATGAATCTGGCGCTAAAATGGTTATTCACTTGGCTGCTTCGGGTGCTGATGTCACCGCGCAAACAGATCAGTGTTTAAAAGATTTAGCACAAACAGATTCACAACTTGATACTTTGCAAGAAGCTATCGAAAAAGCAGATCAAGTAAAAGACGCCGAAAAGAAAAAGCAGTTACTCGCAAAGATTGGTGCAACACAAATGCATTATTGCGAGCAAGCTGAAATGCTTGAGAAAAAGCTATCAAGCTTAGAGCATCACCTGCATGATTTACTGGAAGATGCGCAATTAGTCGTTAATAAAAAACTGCATTCTGGCGTCGAAATTCATATTTTCGAAAAAGTTCTACTCACTAACCGCCAATACCCACCATGTAAGGTAAAACTTGAAGAAAACAAGGTTGAGGTAGAGTTTAAAACCAGTTAATAAAAAAGAGGCTTAAAGCCTAATGCTGATCAGTTAAGAAGTTGATCAGTTGACCGATCAGAATGATCATGCACAATCCGTAGTTAGGCAACTAACTACGGATTTTTTTTGTGAATATAGAACAAGCTCTTCATTCTGCTTTCGAAGAAAGCACTCGTTA
>NZ_JAYMDY010000041.1:0-7201 GCF_037027245.1 Pseudoalteromonas sp. CH_XMU1449-3 | reverse complement strand
TGCCTTTGTTATCTTACGTTACTTTAACCCTGTCGGCGCACATGAATCTGGTCTTATTGGTGAAGACCCAAATGGTATTCCTAACAACTTATTACCTTATATTTCGCAAGTCGCTGTGGGTAAGCTAGAAAAGCTAGGTGTATTTGGGGATGATTACGATACTGTAGATGGTACAGGTGTTCGTGACTATATCCACGTTGTCGATTTAGCATTAGGTCACTTAAAAGCGCTGAACCGAATTGCAAGTGATACAGGTGCGCACGTATTTAACCTAGGCACAGGTAATGGTTATTCAGTACTGCAAATGGTTACCGCTTTTGAGAAAGCCAGCGGTCAAGCCGTACCATACCAAATTTCGCCGCGTCGAGCGGGCGATATTGCAGCTTGCTACGCAGCTCCAGAAAAAGCGTTAAAAGAGCTTGGCTGGCAAGCTGAGCGTGGTATCGATGAGATGATGCAAGATACATGGCGTTGGCAAAAGAGTAACCCACATGGCTATTAACAAATATAAAGAGATGTTTAACTTTAAGCTCTAGGTTAATTTATAAAGCAGAGTTTAAGTGTTATATTCAGACTAATTCAAGGATTTTATAACTTTAACTCGGATCCATTATGCCTAAATTTAATACTTTATTTTTAAGTTGTGCTGCTGCATTAAGCTTGCCTGCGGTTGCGGATGATATTAAAAATTACCAATCATTTTCTGGTTATACCGGATTAATCAACATACCTAATGCAGAGGTGGAGCAATCTGGATGCGCGAATGTAGGCTTCAATAATCAATTAGACTTGCGAGGAGTAAAGTATGTTGATGGATATAATTATATTTTTGCAGCAGGGTTAATCGAAGGGCTTGAAGTTAGTGGTCAAATAGCGTCAAGTACAATGAATGATAATATGTTCGCTAATGCGGAGAATCGCAGGCAATTACGAGACCTTTCGTTTAATGCCAAGTATCAAATACCTTACATTCCAAAAGATTGGTTTAGCGTAGCAATTGGTGCTAAAGATTTAGGAGGTGCATCCAACAAGTATGAAACTTACTATGTTGTGGCCTCGAAAGAGTTATGGGATTTTAGGCTTAGTGCTGGAGTTGGTACTAACGAAAAGCTCACTGGAAAAATGGATGGTGCGTTTGCTGGCGTTGAATGGCAGCCACTTGAGTGGTTTAGCTTATTGACAGAGTACGATGCTGAAGCGGTAAATGCCGCAGCTCGTATAACAGTTCCTAAAAAGTGGTTATACGATATTGGCGAGCTTACTTTTACCAGCCGTTTTTATAGTAGTACTGATTTTTCAGAAGATAAAGACTCTTATTGGGGAGTTAACTTTAGCTTACCTTTATCAGACGAAGCTAAAAGCAATTACAAATCTGTTAAACCAGCGCCGTATGTAGAGCCTATTAACACTAAACCTGTGGCTAAGATAAATGATCATGGTTTTGGCTTTTTTCAAGCATCTATGGCGCCAGAGCTTGCACAACAGCCTAAAGTTTTAACTACTGCTAATATTGAACAAGCGCCAAATGAACTTGCGAACACAAGTTTAAGCGGGCAAGTTGAGCAGTTAAAAGAAGCACTTATTGGTGATGGTTTTGAAAATGTTGTAGTGGGTTTTAATACCAGCACAGTATTTGTTAATTTTGAAAACTCAGTATTTAATCGCAACGACATTGATGCTATAGGGGTTGTACTAGGCCGCATTACAGAACATGTTAATTTAGAAAACAAACACTTTAGTGTTCAGTTAGCAAAATCAGATTTACCTTTAATTGCAATTAAAGGTAGTGTTGATAATTACCGTGCCTTTATAAAGCGTGGTATTAGCCCCGATTTAAATATCATGCAGGGTCGGGTTAGCATACCTGAAGGGGTTGTCTGGGCAGGCAAAGCAGAAGCAAGCCCTTACTTTAAACCAAGGTTGACAGTAAACCCTGTTCTTTCATCTACTTATGCTACAGAATTTGGTGTATTTGATTATTCAGTTGGAGTCCGAGCTACGCTAGACATACCTCTTTGGAAAGGGGCGGGTATTAACGTTGCTGCGCAAACAATTGTTGAAGAGAGTGATGATTTTGAAGATCGTAAAGTGTTTGATAATTACAGCCTTGACGAAGGAATAGTTAATGCTAGCCTATACCAAACTTTTGCTCTGCCATACGGTTTTTATAACCAAACCCAAATAGGTTTTTACAAAGACTACTTTGATTTTAAAGCAATTATTAACGAAACCGCTTGGTTGAGCCCAGAGGGCCGCCATAAACTAAGTGCAAAAATCGCGTATTATGATTTTGCTGATTACAGAGCATCTCGAGAATATGAAACACTTTCTTACCAATATAACTGGGTAGAACAAGATATTACATTACACGCATCCGGCGGTAATTATTTTTATGGTGATAGTGGCTATAAACTAGAAAGTCGTTTTTGGTATGGAGATAGCTATGTAGGTATTTTCTATCAAGAAACTGACTCACAAAAAGTGGGGGTGGCAATAAATATTCCACTTACACCTCGTAAAGATATGAACGTTACTCGTTTTGGTCAGTTAAAAGGTAAGTCAGCGTGGCGCACATCAGTATCTACCCGTGTTGGTAATGATATAAATACTCTTATATTTAATGAAGGTTATGCACCAACATCTTCGATCACGCTTGATAACACGGTATTTAATAAAGGTCGTTTAAACTCAAGCTATATTTATAGCAACCTGGCGCGAATGAAAGAAGCGTACGAGAGTTATAAATAGTAGTGACTCGCAGTAGCGAGGGGCGAGATACGAGAATCGAGTCAAACATTAGAAGTCAGATATTAGAGGTTAGTGGTTAGAGCCACTAACTTCTATTATCAAACTGTTGTTTTAGACCCGTTAACATGGCCCCTAACTCTTTGGTTTCTGATATCCAATACAATGCTTTTTCACGTTCTAAGTAGCCTATCTCCAGGCCTATATAGATTTGTGTTCTTGTTTCTGTAAGCGAAGATCTCGCGATATCTATAAACCGACTTTTCTCTTTGTAACTTTCACGGCTTACTCCTTCAGCAATGTTGCTAGGAACTGATAAGCCTGAGCGGGTTAACTGATCTCTAAAACCGAAGTCTTTTAATTCATTTGTTGATTTGTAAATTTCAGCACTTAATCGTGCAGACTGTTTCCATACATCTAGATTTTCAAAGTTCATAACTAACTCCTTGTATTGACTAACCACTAACCACTAACCACTAACCACTATTTCTACTCTTTCTCCTAACTCTGCTTTAAGCTTTTCTGCTAGTGCTTGTTTGGCTTGCTCATCGCCGTGGACGATTTTGATTACACTTGGCTTTTTGCGCATAGCGGTGACAAATCTGATTAATCCTTTTTGATCTGCATGGGCGCTGTAGCCGCTGATGGTATGAATTTGCGCTTTAATCATTATTTTTTGATTATCGATAAATACATAGCCGCCGCGAGGGCCGTACTTTTGAATCTCTCGGCCTAATGTTCCTTGCCCTTGGTAGCCAACAAAAATGACATCGGTTGTTTTGTCGGGTAAAAACAGCTCTAGGTAATTAACTATTCTGCCGCCATTACACATACCGCTGGCAGCGATGATTATAGCTGGCTGTTGTTTTGAGGCTAAAAAGTTAATCAGGGCAAGGTGCTCTTGGTGGCTATCAATTGTATGTAGTTGGTTGAAGTCGAGCGGGTGACGGCCTTGTTTTACGCGTTTTTTTGCTTCGTTATCCCACAGTTCTTTAAAATGTAAATATTCAATTGTGAAATTGGCTGCCATTGGCGAATCTACAATAATTTGCAGTTTATGCCACATAGAACGTTTGCTTGCAGAGTGAATAAGCTGTTCAAACTCATAGAGCAGCTCTTGAGTTCGGCCAATACTAAAAGCCGGTATGAGTACTACGCCATTATCGCTTACTGCACGCTCTATAATCTTTTTAAGAACTGCTACACGCTCTTTACGACCTTGATGGTTTTTATCACCATAGGTTGACTCAATAACTAATGTATCGGCGCGGTAAGGCGGTTTTGGCGTTGGTAATAATGGCGTGTAAGGTGCACCCAAATCACCTGAAAATACCACTCTATGCGAGTTTGGTTTTTTGCCTAGCTTAATTTCAACATAGGCAGAGCCTAAAATGTGCCCAGCACGTTGCAGACGAATTTTATATAATGAGTTTTGATTACTTGAGGCTACTTTTTTGGGGCTAAAGCCCACTCCTACGGGAATGCAGTACCATTTGTTGAAATCAAGAGAGACAATCTGTTGTTTGAGTAACTTTAAGCAAGTGCGGATCATTGCTTCATCGCGAGTTACACCTACTTTTAAGGCATCTTCAATCACCATCGGCAATAGCTTTGCTGTGGCAATCGAGGTAAAAATAGGCCCTTTGAAACCTGCAGCAAGTAAGTAGGGTATGCGACCAACATGGTCGATATGGCAATGTGTGACAATCAGCGCTTTTACCGTTGATATATCAAACTCAATTGCTAGGTCTTGTTTACTGTCTTCCCCTTGAAAGAGCCCACAATCAACAAGTACAGAATTTGTGTCATCAATAAATAGCTGGTGGCAAGACCCTGTTACGCCTTTCACCGCTCCGTGGTGCTTTATATGCATAATAATCTCCTGATTTTAAGCGAGGTTTTAGAATAGAAGCTATTGAGTTATAGAGCAATGGGTGAGCGTTCAACTATTCACGGTTAGAGCCGTCCCTACGTTTTAATATAGGCGTAAAATTTTAGGAGCTGTCAGCTGTCAGCTGTCAGTTTGAAGATCAATTTTGGTTATGCATTTATTTGTGGGCTGGGCGCTGTATTTCAGACGCGCCAAGCAAGCGTGACGCCTACGATAACTCGTACCTCGTTCCGCGCACCTCGTTCCGCGCACCTCGTCCCTCGCATCTCGCATCTCTACCCTTTATTTATCTCTAATATCGCTTTTAACGTATGTTCTTTTTCAAGAATATCGCGATATAAAGCAAATTGGTTGCGGGCGCGTTCTAGGTTGTGGTTTGCATGTTTGGTTGCAAAGTAATTATCGCCATCAATAAAGTCTGTTAAAAAGCGCAGGCCAATCATAAAGGTCATGACCTTGGTACCTAACCAGAAGCTTTCTTTTTCGGCATCGGTGATCACATCTTGTAGTGGTTCAACATAACCTTTAACGATGGCGGCGAAGATCTCTTCACGAACACGTACATTACTTAGGTTGGTTGAATCTTCTTGCTCAGGAGAGCAGAAGGTACGCACCATATCGCCAAAATCAAATAACCAATAACCAGGCATACAGGTATCGAGGTCGATGACTGCTTTTGCATCATCTGACTGTGTGCAAAACAGCATGTTGTTGATTTTTGTGTCGTTATGGCATGGTCTTAAAGGAATGTTTCCTTCAAGTTGTTTTAACTCATCAACTAAAGATTGTTGAGCTAAACAAAAATCGATGTCGTCTTGGCAAAGTGCTACACGATTTACAGGATCTTTGTTGATAACTCTTTTGAAGGCGTCAAAGCGCATCGCTAAGTTATGAAAATCTGGGATCACATGATGCAGCTGATCAGCCTGAAAATCTTGTAGTGCTAGCGCGAATTGTCCAAATGCATTGGCTGCAGTTTGTGCTTGCGAGATAGTTGCTACCACATCTTCACTATAACTGCCGCCAATAAATTCGAGTGCACGCCAAACACCTTGATCGCATTCAACTAAAAAGTCGCTTTCGATAGTTGGAACATGACGAATAATTTCTAGGCTGTATTCACCATTGTCGTGTTTTTCACTAAGGTGCTGCTCAATTAGTCGTGCATTTTCAACTAGGTGCTTAGGGTTAGGAAACACATCGGTATTTAACTTTTGCACAACCAAGGCGTTTTCTTCTGATTTAAGTAACATGGTTGTGTTGATGTGGCCATTGCCAATTGGCTTTAGCGTTACGTTATCTGTGCTTAAGCCAAAGTGCTCAGAAAGATAAGTTGCAACAGGATT
The DNA here is from genome assembly GCF_037027245.1 of Pseudoalteromonas sp. CH_XMU1449-3. NCBI lineage: Bacteria > Pseudomonadati > Pseudomonadota > Gammaproteobacteria > Alteromonadales > Pseudoalteromonadaceae > Pseudoalteromonas > Pseudoalteromonas sp. CH_XMU1449-3. The sequence goes on along the minus strand of NZ_JAYMDY010000041.1, from coordinate 1,219 downwards.
AGACTTCATTAATTTTCCATTACTTATTTTTTGCAAGAAGAGGCGAGGGTTTAATCGTTTAGCTTACGACGTAACTGACATAAAGTGTGTGCTATTGCATCCAGTTCAGCTTTGTAGGTTACGCCATACCATGGCTCTTGTGCAGTATAAACGGTTACAGCTTGGCGGTTATCTTGAATCGCGAGTTGTATCTCATTTGGTAAATAATACTCTTTCGTGACACCGTTGTCAGTATTTTCTAAAAACTCAATAAAACCTGTTTCTAAGTCATTAAATAAACTGGGTGTTATTCCCCAAAAGCTCATAGAACCTAGGGCATCATCGGCAATTTGTAATCTCTCACCATGTGGATTGTTGCCTTTTAAAACATTATTTTCGAGTTTAATATCTAGGTACTCAACCACATCAGTTAAATGCTGGTGGCTATCAACAGAGCATACACCTCGGTTTACACCACCTTCTTCGGAGAGTGTATCTTTTATTGGGTAGCCTACCATCGCCCAATTGCTATGCTGCTTGAAGTGCTCATTAATAATTGTAAATGAAGACTCGCCATAATAATCATCGGCTGTAATGACAATCGCAGGGTTATTTACATAGGGTTTTGCGCAAAGTAAAGCATGACCTGTGCCCCATGGCTTTTGGCGTTCAGCAGCTAGATGCTCATAGCCATTTGGCACTGTACTAATTGCTTGCTCAACTAGGATTACTTCGAGCGACTCTGGTAGGCGCGGTAAAATCGACGCTTCAAATTCAGCACGAATTTTTTTATTAATTATGATCACGGCTTGGCTCACGCCCGCTTTAACCGCATCCTGAATACTAAGCTCCATGATGGTACAGCCCAGCCCTGGTATTTCGGCAATCTGTTTGTTTCCGCCAAAGCGGCTACCCAGCCCGCCAGCCAATACGATTAAAGTAAGAGAGTGTTGAGTCATCGTGCAACTTAAATAAAAAACAAAGGAAAAGTGTACCAGAAACAATCACGGAGGAGGAAGGGAAGCTTTAAGCTTTAAGCTTTAAGCTATAAGCTATAAGCTATAAGCTATAAGCTATAAGCTATAAGCTATAAGCTATATGATCTGACCCCGATAAAGTAGACACGGGGTTTAATTAACTTGTTCGTACTGCATGGGACTTTTATACCCTAGGGTGCCATGCCTTCTTACTGAGTTGTAGTATTTTTCAATATAAAAATACGTTTGTGTTGTCATTTCAC
>NZ_JAYMDY010000044.1:0-1361 GCF_037027245.1 Pseudoalteromonas sp. CH_XMU1449-3 | reverse complement strand
AGGAGATGTATGGACTCCTCCCCCAAATAGGGTGAGTACGGTATAAAGAGATTGAACATTTACTTTTACCAATAAGGAATCCATACATGTCAAAATTTAACCTAATTAGCATCGACTTGGCAAAAAATGTTTTTCAAGTCGGTAAGTTTCTTCATCAAAAACTACAAAGTAATAAAGCGGTAAGCAGAAAAGAGCTATTGACCATACTCACCACTTCTCCTTGTTGTAAAGTTGTCATGGAGTCATGTGGCGGTGCTCATTATTGGGCACGCAAAGCGCGTAGTGTTGGTCATGAAGTCGTGATTCTAGACCCTCGATTTGTCAAAGCTTTTAGAGTTGGCCAGAAAACGGATGCAAATGATGTTATTGCAATAGCTGCGGCTTCTTTCTCACCCAATGTTCGCCCGTGTAAATCACTGACACAAGCACAGCAAAATCTACAATCGATAGAGCGAATGCGTGCGTTAGCTGAAAAGCAGAAACGGCAATTGGCTAATCAAATCAGAGGCTTGTTACTTGAATTTGGGATTGTAATCAAGCAATCGGAATGCGCGTTTAGGCAAGCTATCCCTGAGGTTCTAGAGGATAGCGATAATGGATTAACCGTAGGTTTAAGGCAGTGTCTAGCTCAGTGCTATGAATTATTTAAAGCGCAATCAACATTAAAAGAAACATTAAATGAGTTACTGACAGGTTTAGTAAAACAAGATGAGCAGTGTGAACGTTTACTGGCACTTGAGGGTGTCGGGCCTATCACAGCGGTTGGTTTATTAATAAGCTTAAGTGACACAACCCATTTTACAAGTGGACGTAACGCGGCAGCCAATGTTGGTGTCACCCCTCGGCAACACTCAAGTGGAGGAAAAGTAAGAATAGGTCATATAGCCAAATATCGTGGCGAGATAACATTACGCAGCCACTTGTTTCTCGGAGCCAGAGCGGTCATCAGTCAGCTAAAGCATCGAGAGCCAAAAACGAAAAAAGAACAATGGCTCAAAGAATTAGTTGAAAGACGGGGTGTGAAGTGTGCCGCCATTGCGTTAGCAAATAAAACAGTTAGAACAGCGTATGCCATGCTGAAAAAGGGCACGAGTTATGAACCCAGTTTACTAGCCAATTAATATTTAGCCTTCAATAACAGAAACAACAGTATTGACCAAGAACCTGCGTTAAGCGGTTAGACCCACCCTTGATAGCCTGTAAAGTACCTGGCGTGTTAAAACACCGAGTAGGAGAAGAGGCACAAGGGCGCGAATACATCAAAGGGCCGAGGTAGCTCCTCATTATGAGCCCGCATATAAGTACGCAGTCTGACAAAATTAACGAAGGGTATTGTGCAATAGGAGGAGTCCATATAAGGT
>NZ_JAYMDY010000042.1:0-2076 GCF_037027245.1 Pseudoalteromonas sp. CH_XMU1449-3 | reverse complement strand
TTAATAACACAACACTTTTAGTAAGTGGCGTCCCCAAGGGGATTCGAACCCCTGTTACCGCCGTGAAAGGGCGGTGTCCTAGGCCTCTAGACGATGGGGACACATAATGTGTCACTAGGACATTAAATGATAGTTTGACTCATATCGGAGTTAAGGTTACTAAAATAACATGCAAGTACTCGAGACTGACATATTTATTTTCTTGGCAATTGCTCACTTACTAAGAGTAAGTGGCGTCCCCAAGGGGATTCGAACCCCTGTTACCGCCGTGAAAGGGCGGTGTCCTAGGCCTCTAGACGATGGGGACGCAGAAAACTGCAACCCTAGGACAAACACTATGCAAATCTGGTGGAGCTATGCGGGATCGAACCGCAGACCTCTTCGCTGCCAGCGAAGCGCTCTCCCAGCTGAGCTATAGCCCCGACTTGCATACACACCACCAATTAATGTTGGTTGTGTATCGCTGAGTGCGGGGCGCATTCTATGCAGCCCCCCAAATAAAGTCAACAGTTTTTTATCTAAGTTTATTTAAATGATTTAAATTTCAACAAGCTGACTAAATATCAATCCGTTACGGAGGTATTTTATACAAAGAGCTATCAAATTAGCTATTTTGGGCTAATTGCATTGTTGGTTTGTTATCAAAAGCTCTCTGCTTTTGAGTTTACTCTCTTAAAAAAGGTATACATTTATATGCAAAATAAAATTCGTTATTTAAAGCTTTAAATAAAACGACTTTCCCCTTCCCTTCCCTGCTTTGTTTTAATAGTGCTAAGTAGAATGCAATTAACTAATGCAAATTTATCGGTATGAAAAAACTGTTTTAAAAATTTACTGTATTCATATCATTTGGAATGATTTACCTAGGTCATAGAGCTATAGATCCAAGTCTGAATATAAGCTTATGAATATAAATTGCATATTTGTTGGCCAAAAAATGCTTAAATGCCATGTCATTGTTTATAAAAGCTGCATCTAACACATTTTTACTCATTCAAGTGTTGACACATTTACAACTCTATCTATAATAGCGCCCCACAACAACGCAGCAATGAGTTGTTTTAGATATGGGTCGTTAGCTCAGTTGGGAGAGCATCGCCCTTACAAGGCGAGGGTCACTGGTTCAAGTCCAGTACGACCCACCATTATTCCCTAATGGTGTTCATATCTAAATTCTTAATGGGTCGTTAGCTCAGTTGGGAGAGCATCGCCCTTACAAGGCGAGGGTCACTGGTTCAAGTCCAGTACGACCCACCATTTACTTTCTGTTTTTAAAGAAAGTCTCGGTGGTCCTTCCATTAAGATAATATGCTGTATGTAATATGGGTCGTTAGCTCAGTTGGGAGAGCATCGCCCTTACAAGGCGAGGGTCACTGGTTCAAGTCCAGTACGACCCACCATTTTAAAATGGTGTTTCATATTACAAAAATCTAAATGGGTCGTTAGCTCAGTTGGGAGAGCATCGCCCTTACAAGGCGAGGGTCACTGGTTCAAGTCCAGTACGACCCACCATTAAACAAACTTTGATGGTGTTTTCATTTAGATTATTCTTCGCGGGTCGTTAGCTCAGTTGGGAGAGCATCGCCCTTACAAGGCGAGGGTCACTGGTTCAAGTCCAGTACGACCCACCATTTACTTTTTAAAGCAAAAGCTAAAAATGGTAGCGAAGAAAAAAGATTATATGGGTCGTTAGCTCAGTTGGGAGAGCATCGCCCTTACAAGGCGAGGGTCACTGGTTCAAGTCCAGTACGACCCACCATTTAATCTAAAATAAAAATTTATATGTGGGTCGTTAGCTCAGTTGGGAGAGCATCGCCCTTACAAGGCGAGGGTCACTGGTTCAAGTCCAGTACGACCCACCACATATAAAACCTCCTTATTTTATCTCTAGTTTTCAAAAGCATCGCCACTCTTTACAAAACACAGGCTCGATGATTCAAGTCCAGTACGACCCACCACATATAAACACTTCATTAAATACTTTTTTTAAATCTTCTTTATTTTATCTCTAATTTTCAAAAGCATCGCCACTCTTTACAAAACACAGGCTCGATGATTCAGGTCCAGTACGACCCA
>NZ_JAYMDY010000046.1:0-1185 GCF_037027245.1 Pseudoalteromonas sp. CH_XMU1449-3 | reverse complement strand
CTAGGCTGCTTCTTTTTTCTCAGATCCAAAATCCAACTTCGATAATTCGAAGACTTTCGTTTTAACAGATTGTTTCTGCTGAGATGCGGGTGTTACCCTTGCGACGATTCCAGCCGCAATTATATCTAATTCACCTGTACTAGCTATGCTTTTAGCAGCAGCTAGATCGCGGCTTTGATACGCTCCGCAAGCCGTACAAGTAAAACGCCTATCATTCAATGTTAAAACATGGCGTTGCCCGCACTCCGAACAAATTCCAGTGGATTTTTCAAAACGACCTATTTCATGATAGAGCTTGCCTTCTAGCTCAGCTTTGTACTTTGAAAGCTGAGTGATCAAACCCATCACGTTATCTGCAACCATACTACCATTGAACTTTTGCATCGCTTTTACGTTTAAATCTTCGAACACTAAAATATCATTTTCATTGGTTATCTGTCGTGAAGTTTTGTGCGCAAAGTCCAGCCTTTGCCTTGAGATTTTTCCGTGTAATTTATTGATGCGTTGTTTTGTTTTTTGCCAGCGATTTGAACCTTTGGTTCGACGTGCAAGCTGGCGTTGCAATTGATTTAACTTCTCTATTGCTTGCTTTAAAAACTTCGGGTTGTCGGCCACGAAACCGTTCGAACCAACCACCGTTTGCTTTGAGTTGATGTCAAAGCCAGTGATCGTTTCCAAAACTTGTTTAGCCGTTTTGCATTCCACTTCCTGAGTGATACTGCATTCCCATTTTCCGTGACGATATTGAACAGTGACGGTCTTAATTTTGCTCACTAGCTCACGATGCAGAACGATTGGCACTTTGCCGACTTTCGGAATACTGATAGCGCCATTTTCGATTCGAATGCAATTGGAATTATTGACGGCTCGAAACGAGTCGTTGTGAAGTTTTTTCTTTTTGTATGAGACTTTATGCTTTGGAAAGCGCTGCAAACGAACCTTTGAAAAAGCATTCTTAACAGCAGTTTCTAAATCGCGAGCAACCTGCTGAGCCGCTGCTGAATCAAAAGATTTAATCCACGCAAACTCTTCGAAAGGCTTTAATTCCTTAAGAAGCGAGGCCATTTCTTTGTAAAACAAGAACGTCTTATCGTACTCATATCGACGCATATTTTCAGACAACAACAGATTCCAAATGCCACGCGCTGTCGCACCAAACTCAATAAGCTTAGCTTCTTGCTCTGG
>NZ_JAYMDY010000045.1:0-1209 GCF_037027245.1 Pseudoalteromonas sp. CH_XMU1449-3 | reverse complement strand
GTGAAATGACAACACAAACGTATTTTTATATTGAAAAATACTACAACTCAGTAAGAAGGCATGGCACCCTAGGGTATAAAAGTCCCATGCAGTACGAACAAGTTAATTAAACCCCGTGTCTACTTTATCGGGGTCAGATCACTCAACTGACAGCTGACAGCTGACGGCTGAGAGCTTTTAGTTATCATTCACCCAGATTTAACGACGGTAATAGCTCATCTTCGAACCAATCAGTAATTAAACGTTTATCGTAATAATAAGCCTCGTCACGACCCATCTTCATACGATCCATGAATCCCATATCTTTGAGTTTTACATCGTTTGCTTCGCTCACGACCTTACCGTTTTTATCGGTAATCGAATAATTTAGGTCGATACGTGGGAAATAAATTGGTTTGATGATACGCAATTCATTCATGGTACCAAAACGCACATCACCCGCTAGGTCGAGCTCAGTCACTTCAACGTTAAAGGTGTAGCCTTCAGGTAACTTTTCAGCAAGTTTGTTAAAGTGTTTTTCAAAATTCTTCGCCACGTTCTTATGAAATGAACCTTTTGGTGAGTTGTTTCCGGGGCGAACATCGCGGTAATCGTTAAAGTCATGCCATTTAACTTTTGCTTCTCCTGCGTGAGCAAAAGCAGGTAGTGCAACAACCATTGCTAAGGCAACTTTTTTTACTGTATTCATCTGTTTCTCCACTTAACAGGTATAGCTAATGATTAAATTTTAGCTGCTGACAATTAACTATAGCTTAATATCTAAACACTTAGGTGTAACCAATATGGTGCAAAATGTAATCAAAAACAAGCGATTCATGTTTTTGCTTTATCGCCGTAAATCACAATTAATTCATGTAATTTAGGCCGAAATGTGATGAAATAAGGCTAATTCAACCAGGTATAGTTCATGGATATTTTATGACCATTTTAGTCACCGGCGGAGCCGGATACATCGGTTCTCACACCGTATTAGAGTTATTACAACAAGGCACTGACGTTGTTGTACTCGATAACTTAAGCAATTCATCAAATGAGTCATTGGCTCGCGTAAAAAAAATAACAGGCAAGGACGTCACGTTTTATCAAGGTGATATTTTAGATAGAGCCTGCTTAGACAAAATCTTCAGTGAACATACTATTGATAGTGTTATTCACTTCGCAGGTTTAAAAGCGGTTGGTGAATCGGTTGTAAAACCTATCGAGTATTAT